>DASTLM010000076.1:0-6200 GCA_035714945.1 Dehalococcoidia bacterium
TCCACCCGGACTTCAATGGTCTCCATTTCCTCCACTGATTCCGGCGGCGGAGGCAGTATTTCCCCACGGTATATCCAGACCTTGATACCGATGCGCCCCATGGCGGTAGCAGCCTCGGCCAGGGCGTAATTTATGTCGGCCCTCAGGGTGTGCAGAGGCACTCGGCCCAGCATTAGCTTTTCGGTCCGGGCGATTTCCGCGCCGGAAAGACGCCCTTTGGCGATTATCTTGATGCCCTGCGCCCCGGCTTGCATCGCGCGCTGCCCCGCTTGACGCATGGCCCGGCGATAAGCTACCCGCCGCTGCAACTGGTCGGCAATGTTACGGCCTACCAGGTAGGGATCGAGTTCGGGCTGTTCAATCTCAATAATGTTAAGCTGCACCCGCCGGGTGGTGATCAATTCCAGTTTGGTGCGCAGTTGCTTGACTCGTTCACCGTCCCGGCCGATCAAAATGCCCGGGCGTGCGGAATGGATATTGATCACGCTGTCCTGTGCGCCTCGGTCGATCTCGACCCTGGCGATGCCGGCATCGGAAAAGCCTTCATACTCGCCATAAATGCACTTGCGCAATTTCAAATCTTCGATGACCAGGGTGCGGTAGTTCCTGGCGTTGTTAGCGTACCAGTGAGTCTTCCAGTCCTTGATTATGCCCAGGCGGAACCCCAGGGGATGGGTTTTGTGACCCATAGACTACAACTCCTGTCTGGCGTCGTCCACCACCACGGTGATATGGCTGGAGCGTTTGGTTATGCGACCAATACGTCCCCGGGCCCGGGGCCGGAACCGCTTGAGCGGCTTGGACTGGTCGGCGGTGATCCGCACGATTCGAAGACTGTCTCGGTCCATCAGCAGGTTGTTTTCGGCGTTGGCCGCCGCAGACTGCACTACCTGGAACACGACCCTGGCCCAGGGGGACGCCAATAAATTCAGAGTGTCCATGGCGGCACGCACATCGCGGCCCCGCACCAGGTCAAGAATCGGCTTTAAACGTTTGGGCGATGCGCCGACCTGTTTGGCAACTGCCTGAACTGCTGGCATGGCCCTACCTCACCACCCGGCTGGTGCGCTCCGAGCGAGACACGTGCCCCCGGAAAGTTCTGGTGGGCGCAAATTCCCCCAAGCGATGTCCAACCATGTTTTCGCTGATAAACACGGGGATATGCCTGCGTCCGTCGTGGACCCCCATGGTGAGCCCCACCATGTCGGGCATAATCATCGAGGCACGGGACCAGGTGCGTATCACGGTCTGAACGCCGGCGCGCCGGGTTGCCTCCACCTTTTTCATCAGCTTTTCCTGGACGTAGGGCCCTTTTTTGATCGATCTGGACATATCGATTACCGTCTTCTTCCCCGAATTATGAAGTTTCGAGAAACTTTCTTTTTGCTTCTGGTCTTATGGCCCAGGGTGGGCTTTCCGGTGGGAGACTTGGGACCGGGCATTCCGATGGGCGACCGGCCTTCCCCTCCGCCGTGGGGATGATCTACCGGGTTCTTGGCCACGCCTCTGACTTGAGGCCGGCGGCCCAGGTGCCGGCTGCGTCCCGCTTTGCCCAGGCTTTCGTTCTTGTGGTCCGGGTTGGAAAGCTGGCCGATGGTGGCGCGACAGTTCAGCAGTATGCGCCGCATCTCGCCCGAAGGCAAGCGGACCAGCACATGTTCGCCTTCCCGCGACAACACCTGAGCGGATGACCCGGCGCTGCGCGCCATCTGTCCGCCCCGGTCCGGGGTTAACTCCAGGTTGTGAACCACCGTACCAGTGGGAATGTTTTTCAATTGGAGGGAATTCCCAGGCTTGATTTCCGCCTCGGGGCCCGCTTGAATCCAGTCACCCACCGACAAACCCAGCGGAGCCAGGATATAGCTTTTCTCGCCGTCGGCGTAGTAAATCAACGCGATACGAGTGGTCCGGTTAGGGTCGTATTCAATGGAAACTACCCGACCGGGCACGCCTTCCTTGCGCCTTTTGAAATCGATCTGCCGGTACATTCGGCGAGGGCCGCCGCCGCGGCTCCGCGTCGTTATCTGACCCAGGCTATTCCTGCCGGCATGCTTGGCCAGGGACGACACCAGCGACGGCTCTGGCCTGGTGCGAGTAACCTCTTCAAAGGAGGGACGGACCGCGTTGCGGGTGCCGGGGGTTATCGGTCTCAGGTTCTTTAGTGGCATAATAACTTTAGTGGCATAATAACTTTCCCTTGATCTACAGCCCTTCGACGAGACTGATCCGGTCTCCCGATTGGAGCGTAACCACCGCTTTCTTGATATCTGGCATCTTCTTGATCCGCGTACCGTAGCGCTTCCGCTTGCCGTGCAGTTTGGTGATGTTGACGTCCAGCACCGTCACATTAAAGTTCTTCTCGACGGCCTCTTTAACCTGTACCTTGTTGGCCGTGGGAGCGATCTGAAAGGTGTACCGGCCCGACTCTTGCAGCAAGGTGCTTTTCTCAGTGATGGTTGGTCGGAGGAGCACCTGGTAAATGTTCATCCCTCGGCCTCCCCGGTTGTCTCGTTAGCGCTAGACCGGCGCCGGCGACGGGGTGCCGGATTTTCCGCGGCCTCCCCGGCGGGCGCCGGCATTGGGCCGGTCCAGGAACGATGCGATGGCCCCCGGTTAACCCGGCCGGTCCAGATCTCCTCGGCCTGCCTGACCGCATCCAGCGTCATGACCAGGGTCTCGCGCCGCAATAGATCGTTGGCATTCAACAGATTGATGGGCATAGTCCAGATGCCCTGGATGTTGTGGGCTGCCAGCACCAGATTGGCGTCTGGCCCGCTGGTAACCACCAGCGCCGAACTGGAGATGCCCAGATTCTTCAGCAGGCTGACCATCGATCTGGTCTTGCCGTCCAGGGTGTCCGTTCGGTCGATGCAGATCAGGTTGCCCCGCCGGGCTTTCTCCGAAAGCACGCACCTGACCGCCTGGCGACGTAACTGCTTGGGGAGCGATTTGCGGTAGTCGCGGGGATGAGGTCCGAAAACCACGCCGCCATGACGCCATTGGGGTGAGCGGGTGCTACCCTGACGGGCCCGTCCGGTGTGCTTCTGCATCCAGGGCTTGCGCCCGCCGCCCGACACTTCACCGCGGGTCTTGGTGGAGTGGGTGCCCTGGCGCTGGTTGCCCTGGTAAATCACCACCGCCTGGTGAACCAGAGCCTGGTTCATGGGCACATTGAAGACCCCATCGTTCAGTTCGATGGTGTCGATGGTTTCGCCGTTCTGATTCTTAACCGGGACTTCCATAACTCTTCAGAAAGCTCCTAACTGCCCGCAGCCACTTTACCGGTCTTTCTCACGGTCAGCAGGCTGTTGGGCCCGCCGGGCACCGCGCCTTTGACGATCAGCAAATTACGTTCCGGGTCGACCTGGACCACTTTCAGATTCTTGACGGTGATCTGGACGTTGCCCATGTGGCCAGACATCCTCATGCCTTTGAGTACCCGGCCGGGAGTGGTGCCGGCGCCAATGGAGCCTGGAGCCCGCAGACGGTCGGACTGACCATGGGTGCGTTCGCCGCCGGCGAACCCGTGGCGTTTCACGACGCCCGCAAAACCTCTGCCCTTGGACCGGCCGACGATTTCCACCAACTCGCCAGGCGTAAAAATATCGACGTTGATTTGCTGGCCCACCGCCAGTTCGCTGCTGTTGTCGGCGGGGACTTCCCGCAGGAAGCGGACCATCCGGCTGTTTTTCAGATGACCGGCTCGCGGTTTGTTCAGCTTTTTGACCTGATCGAAGCCGACCTGTACCGCTTCGTACCCGTCCTTCTCTTGAGTCCTGATTTGAGTGACGAAGCAGGGGCCGGCCTGGATCACCGTCACCGGCACCACGTTACCGCCCGCTTCGTAGATCTGGGTCATACCAATTTTTTTACCTAGAAAACCCCGCAGCATCGATTACCCCTGCTATAGCTTGATCGAGATATCGACCCCGGCGGGCAGGTTCAGCCGCGTCAGGGAGTCAATGGTCTTGGAGGTGGGTTCCAGTATATCCACCAGCCGCTTGTGGGTCCTGATCTCAAAGTGTTCCCGGGAGTCCTTGTCCACGTGGGGGCCGCGAATCACGCAAAAACGGCGGATGTGAGTCGGCAAGGGCACCGGGCCAGCGATTCTGGCGCCAGTCCGTTCCGCTGTTTCCACAATCTGTTCGGTGGAGGTGTCCAGCATTTTGTGATCGAAGGCTTTGAGAATGATTCTTACTTTCTGTCTGGTTACCATACTGTCTAATTATTTCTTACCGACTAATTAATTCTTGCTAATTAATTCTTGCTAACTAACGCTTGCCAACAATAAACAGGCTAAACATGCTGCAATCAAACTTTCTGGATGATGGTCCGCAGCACACTTTCGGACACCGGCTCGTAATACTTGAATTCCATGGTGTAGGTGGCCCGGCCGCTACTCAGGGAACGTAAGGCCGTAGTATACGCGAAAGTCTCGCCCAGCGGAATCGTTGCCCGGATGGTCTGCAGGTTGTTCTCACCCTCAATATTCCGGATCTGGGCCCGCCGGGTCCCCAGGTCGCCGATGATCTCCCCCAAGAACTCCCCCGGCGTGACCACTTCCATTTCCACAATGGGCTCGAGCAGTACCGGCCTGCCTTTCGCGCCGGCCAGCCGCATGGCCAGACTGCCAGCGCTGCGGAAGGCCATTTCCGAAGAATCCACGGTGTGGTAACTGCCGTCAACCAGGCTGATTTTCAGGTCTACCAGAGGATACCCTCCCAGCGGCCCGTTGTCCAGGGCTTGACGGACTCCAGCTTCCACTGCGGGAATATACTCCCTGGGGATCACGCCTCCGGAAATGGCGTTCTCGAAGACGATGCCGGAGCCACGCTCGGTTGGCTCGATCTCCAGCCAGACATGGCCGAACTGACCGTGTCCGCCCGTCTGACGGACGTAACGTCCTTCGATCCTGACTGACCGGGTGAAGGTCTCGCGGTAGGACACCCGGGGGGCGCCGACTCGGGCGCCTACTTTGAACTCCCGGCGCATCCGGTCGACCAGCACCTCCAGGTGCAGTTCTCCCATGCCGGATATAATCGTCTGTCCGGTCTCATCGTTGAAGCGGACATGGAAGGTCGGATCCTCATCCGACAGCTTGTGCAACGCGTCGGCCAGCCGGTCCTGGTCGGCCCGGGTGTCCGGCTCAATTGCCACCGAGACCACTGGTTCCGGGAATGTTGGCGGTTCCAGGATCACCGGCTTGAAGTCGGTGCAGATGGTGTCGCCGGTGAAGGTGTCCTTCAAACCCACGGCGGCGCAGATCTGCCCGGCGCTTACTTCTGCCAGTTCTTCCCGGCGGTTGGCGTGCATCAGCAGCAGGCGGCCCAGCCGCTCGCGTTTGCCCTTGGTGACATTGGTTACCGACGCCCCCGCCTTGATCTGGCCGGAATATATCCTCATGAATACCAGCCGGCCGACAAAGGGGTCGGTGACGACTTTGAAGGCCAAGGCCGAGAAGGGTTCCTTGGCATCGGGAAATCGTTCCACCGTCTCACCGGTCTTGGGATCAATCGCCTCCATCGGCGGGACGTCTTCGGGAGAAGGCAGGTACCAGACCACGGCATCCAGCAGCGGATGGATCCCCTTTCCCTTGAGGGCGGTACCGCAAAACACCGGCACCAGATTCTTATGGATGGTGGCCTGACGCAGGGCTTCCCGCAAATCCGCTTCTCCAATTTCCTCGCCTTCCAGGTAGCGGATCAACAGGGCCTCGTCGGTCTCGACAATCTTCTCAATCATCGCCTGCCGGTAGGTCAGGTATTGCTCGCGGTACTCCTCCGGGATCGGGCCCTCTTCAGGATTTTCCAAAGTTGGGTCACTGCCCGGCGTGAGCCCGTATACGATGGCACGGCCTCCGATCAGGTCAATAACGCCCTTGAAGGTATCCTCCACGCCAATGGGAAGCTGGACCGCGACCGGGTTGGCATTGAGTCGCCGCTTCATTGATTCGATGGTGCGTTCGTAACTGGCCCCTACCCGGTCCATCTTGTTGACAAAGGCGATTCTGGGTACCTTGTAGGTGTCGGCCTGACGCCACACGGTCTCCGACTGGGGTTGAACTCCGGCCACCGCGTCCAGCACTACCACTCCGCCGTCCAGCACGCGCAGACTGCGCTCGACTTCGGCGGTAAAGTCCACGTGCCCCGGGGTGTCGATGATGTTGATCCGGTGCTCGGTGCCGAGACGCTGCCAGAAGC
>DASTLM010000077.1:0-8649 GCA_035714945.1 Dehalococcoidia bacterium
GAACGAAAATATCTTGATTCCCATCCGCCGGGCTTCGGCGATGCAGAGATCCTCTTTGGCGATGTCGATAACGAACATGGCCTGGGGCGGCGCGGTCATGTTCTTGATTCCCAGGAAGTACTTTTCCAGCTTGGCCAGAGTTTCTTCCAGTTTCACGCCCTCCCTCTTGGGAAGCAACCGGAAGTACCCCTGTTCCCGCTTCTGTTGCAACTCGATCATATAGTCGATGCGGGTTCGGATCGTCTGGAAGTTGGTCAGGGTGCCGCCAAGCCAGCGCTGGTTGACGTACCACATTCCGCATCGGTCTGCTTCGCTCTGCACCACTTCCTGGGCCTGCTTTTTAGTGCCGACGAAGAGGACTTTCCCACCTTCGGCGGCTACCTGAACCATGGCCCGGTAGGCATCGTTGATCATACCCAGGGTTTGCTGGAGGTCTATGATGTGGATGCCGTTGCGCTGGGTGAAAATGTACCGCTTCATGCGCGGATTCCAGCGCCTGGTTTGATGCCCAAAGTGGACACCAGCCTCCAGTAGGGATTTCATCGTCAATGGTTCTCTCGCGGGGATAGCGCTCTGCTCTGCCGGTCGCTCTAGCGACTGTACCATAAATCCTACCTTTCCAACTCTCCTGTCGTGGTTAGACGCCTTCAGCGCTCCATAGACATATTAACATAGCCCCAGCATAAATTGCAGTCCTTCACCCAATCGCGATAATGGACATCCTGAGATCGTCGCTACGACTGGGAAAGGCGGTCTGGTTCCGAAGGCAAACCATCTACCTGGGTCCGAGGGTCGGGATACACCAGGGCCAATGGGTTGGAGTATATCATAGGGGCTGAAGCTGGGCAACGCGGATTTTTGGACTGGGGCCTGGAAAATGTCCCCGCCAGGGGGTTGTTAGATCCTGCCGGATCAATTGGATCAGCTGGTCTGACTTGACACCCTCTCAGGAAAAGAATATCAGGCGAGCCACGTTTAGAACGATGGCTCCGTAAACTCCGACCATCAGGTCGTCAGCCATGATGCCCAGTCCCCCGGGTAGTCCTTCCAGGCGGCGGGCCGGCCAGGGTTTCAAGACATCCAGGGTTCTGAAGACGACAAAGGCGGCGGCCAGCCAGCCAGTTTCTTTGGGCAGCAGCAGACAGGTGACCCACTGGCCCACAAACTCGTCCCAGACCGCCTTGCTGGGGTCTTCGTCCCCTTCGGCGCTCAGGGTGCCGGTAGCCCAGATCCCCACCAGGAAACCAACGCCGATCAGCGAATAGAAGGCCACCGAATCGCCGGAAATGGGCAGGAAGTAATAAATCACCAGGGCGACGAAACTGCCCGCGGTGGCCGGGGCGATGGGAAAAAGTCCCGAACCCAGGCCGGAGCCAATTACCCGGCCCAGCCGGTTGAAGGCAAGTCCAGCACTGGCTCGGGCTGCCCTAGCCATAGCCCAGCCGATGCAGGTCATCCTCGTCCAGTCCCAGGTAATGGCCTACTTCGTGCCACAGGGTAACCTGGATCTCCCGCACCACTTCCTCGGGAGTGGCGCAGTATTCCAGGATTGGTCGCCGAAAGATGATTATCTGGTCGGGGAGGCCCGGTCCAGTGCCTTCTCGTTGGGTCAGCGGCACCCCGGTATACAAGCCAAACAGCGTGCTGTCTTCGGGCAGGTCGAGGTCCCTGGCGTCGGGCCAGTCCGCCACCGATATTGCAACGTTGTCCAGAGTCTGCCGCACCCTGGGCGGCAGTTGGCGATAGGCCCGGCGCACCAACCTGGCAAATTCTCGTTGTGACAACCGGATCAATCGTCGATGCCCATGTTGATCAGGTAAATTGCATGCAGGAACACCGGGCCCAGCATTGATTTGCTGGCTTTCTGACGGAACGCTTCAATTTCTGCAGCAGGGATTGCCTCGACTCCTCGATTGACTCGGCTCCTCAGCCCTCAAAATTATTGATCCAGGTGCTCACCGGTTCACCGTCCGATCAGGGACATCAAGCTTGCTCCGGCGGCGGCGGGGGCACCCCTTCCCCAGCGCCACGCCCGGCCGAACTCGCGCCGCTCCCAGATCACCAGGAACTGGGCGGCAATGAATATCGAACTGTAGGTTCCCACGACTACGCCAATGGCTATCGCCAGCAGCAACCCGCGAATACTGGGGCCGCCGATGAACAGCATCGCCAGCAGCACCAACAGGGTGGTGAATTGGGAGTTGAAGGACCGCCCGATGGTCTCGATGATGCTCAGGTTCACCAGCGATGCGAAATCCCGCTCCGGGTGATGAGTCACGTTCTCCCGGATTCGGTCGAACACCACGATGGTGTCGTTAACGCTGTAGCCCACCACCGTCAGTATACCGATAATAAAGGTGGTGTTGACCTCCAGATCGATGGCCCGGCCCAGAATTGAAAATACCCCCAGGACCACCAGTACATCATGCGCCAGCGCGATCACCGCGCTGACGCCGTAGCGGTACGCCTTGGGCGCGCGCCGGAAGGCGTACCAGATGTACAGCAACATAAACACCGCTGCCGCCAATAGTGCCAGGAAAGTGTTTCGAATTGTCTCCTGAGCGACGATGGGAGATATCGAGTCGAAGGCCATCGATTCGATTGACGCGACGTTGGCTTCCAGGTCATCCTGCACCCGCTGGCGCTCCGATACGCCGGCGCCAGTATCTTCTTGCAACACTTTGGTGCGTATCAGCACCGATCGGCTACCGGTGCTTTGAATCAATGCCTCCGGATGGCCCAGTTGGTTCATGCGCTCCTGAATCTGGGTCTGGTTTACCCCCTGGTCAAAGGTTATGTCCAACACCGAGCCGCTGGTGAAGTCGATCCCCGGATTCAGGCCCGAATTTAACGTTGACCAGCCGGGCGGGATGATTAAGGAGATCAGGCCCGGCAGAATGATGAGCCCCGAGATCAGAAAATACCAGCCGCGCCTCCCTACGATATCTAACACCTCTATCTGCCTCCTTGCGCCGCCTGGGGTCTACTGTTCGTTTGAGATTGCCGCTGGACCGGTTCCGGTGTGAACAGGTTGACGCGGTGGGCCAGGCCGACCCACGCCAGCAGTTGCAGCAGATTGCGGCTCACTACCAGGGCGGTAAACATGCTGACCATCACGCCGATGAAGAGGCTGAGGGCGAAGCCGTTAATCAGGCCGCCTCCCAAACGGCTGCCGAACCAGAGCAGGACCCCGCAGGTGATAATCGTCGAAACATTGCCGTCACGTATCGCGGGCCAGGCCCGGCTGAAGCCCACTTCCATGGACGATGCCAGAGTCCTTCCGATGCGTATCTCTTCCTTCATCCGCTCGAAGATCAGGACGTTGGCGTCGACCGCCATGCCGATGGACAGGATGAACCCGCCGATATGCGGCAAAGTCAGGGTAATGGGGATGAGTTTGAATATCGCCAGGACGACCACGGTATAGAAGACCAGGGCCAGAGACGCGACCACTCCCCCCATGCGGTAGTAGGCGATCATAAAAATCATCACCAGCCCCAGGCCCACCAGACCGGCCAGCAGGCTCCGCTCCAGGGACTCGGACCCCAGCAGGGCGTCTACCTCACTTTCCTGAATCAGCACCAGGGGGACCGGCAAGCGGCCCGACTCGAGCTGAATCGATATGGTCCGGGCTTCCTCCCGGGTGAAGCTACCGGTTATCTGGCTGCGACCGTCACGAATCCACCCTCGCGCCACTGGAGCGAGCAGAAGCTCGTCATCCAGGAAAACCGCGATGCGCTTGGAATTTACACCTACTATGCGCCGGGTCAGCTCGGAAAATATCTCAGCGCCACGGCTGTTAAACTGGATATTTACCGTCCACTGGCCGGTGGTCTGGTCGGTCGATGCGTAGGCGTCGACCAGGTCATCGCCGGTCAGACCCAGGTCGGTGTCGATGAAAGTAAAGCAGGCCTGGTCGGTACAGGTCCGCTCTTTGAATTCCAGGCGGGCGGTCTCGCCGATCACGGACTTGGCCGCTTCTATCCCTCCAGTGACCCGGAAGTACTCGATGCCTCCGATTTCCGCTGCCAGCGCGGACTGCAAGTCCCGCTGGTCCTGAAGGTTTAATGACACCGGAGTTCGAATTCGGTAGCTGCCGTCACGCTGCAAGTCATTGGTGTAGTCTCGAAATCCCCGATTGGTGAGCAGGGAGTTGATCGCCTCGAGGTCCGCCGGTTCGGTGAATTTGACGCTGGTTACCGATCCGCTGGCTCCGGGGAGTTGAACAATGATGCGGTCATCGCCAAACTGCTGCACGATGAGATCGTCGGTCCCGAAGGCGTTAACCCGGCGGGAGATGATGCTGATCGCTCCTTCCATATCATCGGCGGTGGGAGGCATGGTATCGGTCACTCGAAAGTTGTCGGCGATGCCAAAGGTCTCTTCCAACCGGGCCCTCAACTCCTGGCGCTGCGTATCGTTCAGCAGGACCGTCTTGATGTCCAACGTGTTGGGGTCCGGCAAACGCACCTCAAAATCGGTCAGCCCCAGGTCGGTCAGGATGGTGGTTGCGGCTTCCTCGTTGACCGGTTGGGGAAAGGAGGCGCGGGTTCGGGTGCCCACATCAGCCTGGTAGCCCAGGTGCGCCCCGCCCAGCAGGTCCAGACCCAGCTTCAGTCCGGCGGGACCGGAGCCGCCTCTAACGAATGCGGGAAGCCCCGGGAGATCAATGTCGATCTCGTAGAAAGCCAGGGAGGCCACCGAGATGGCCAGGATAACCAGTATCAGAATTGACTGCCGGATACTGCGTCCGCGCATGGATTACTCCTGATTGTTTAAGCGGTTGCTTAAACGGTGGTTTAACTGGTTAAGGATTTCCGCCGCCATCGACATGGCCTGCTCGCTAGTGGTGATTTCTCCGGCGGCTTGAGCCTCGTTGATTTGCTCAATCATAACCCCAATCCGCGGTCCGGGGTCCAAGTTGAATTCCTTGATCAGGTCGTGGCCGGTTATTAACCGGGCCGGCCGGTCTGGTTTGGTTTGCTCCATCCCGCCTTGCAAAATGTGCGTCATCATTCTAGCATGTCTGGCCCAGTCCTCCGGTACCAGTTCTGGGCCTTTTGCCGCCAGATAATCGGCCATTGCCAGGTACAGGGTATCTGTAGCCACGTCCCCCAGGTCCCGATAATAGCGGTAGATCGCCCGATTGGTGGGCCAATCCCCTCCCTGGTGCATATTGGTAGGACGGAGGTGCTGCTCCACCATCTTGGACACCATCGCTATCCCTTGAGAGCTCAACCTCAGGTGCGACAGTCGTTGCTCGGCTATCTCGGCGCCCATTTCCGAGTGCCCCAGGAACCGGATTCTTCCCGTCGCGTCTTCGGCTTTGGTTTGCGGCTTGGCGATATCGTGCAGTAATGCGGCCAGCTTGAGCATGGTGCGGCGAGTGTGCCCGTCGCTGACCTGCTGGCCGAAGTAATTCGCCAATTCTGGCGTCCAGGGCACGTGGGAATATATCCCCGAGTTCTGGTGCCCCCTGGTAACCAGTTCGGCCGTCTCCACCGCGTGAATCGAATGCCCCCATACGTCCCAGTAGTGGACCATCGGCTGGGACACTCCTTTGGTGAATGCCAGCTCCGGGATCACCCGGCACAGCAAGTCCAGCCGATCGAGGATTTCCAGCTGGCTCCGGGCATAATCTTCGGCCAGGATCGCCAGGAATTCGTCCCGTACCCGCTCCGGGGAGACCTGCTCAATCCGATGCGCTTCAGATCGAATCAGGCTGGCGGTCTCCGGTTCCAGGCGAAACCGTAGCCGCGATGCCAGACGGACCGCTCGCAACAGCCGGCCGGGGTCTGCTTCAAATACCTGGGGGTGGGTGATCCGAATTCGCTGCTGGGCCAGGTCAGCGATGCCGCCGGTCGGGTCGATGACGGCGTCTCGCCAGTGGTCGTTGAGCCAGCTTTCTAGTGGTAATGCCAGGGCGTCAACGGTAAAGTCGCGCCGGCGGAGGTCATCGTCGATCCTCCCGAAGAATCCGGCCAGATCGATGTTCCACAGCTGACCGGTGGGGTCCGTAGCTACTATCCGACAGACGCTGTGGGTCCGGCCGAGGGGTATACAGGTACCTCCCAACGCCTGGGCCAGGGTCTGACCCAATGCCTGCGGGTCGCCAGGAATTGCAAAATCCAGGTCTTTAGAGGGAAGGGATAACAGGGAGTCCCTCAGATAGCCGCCCACCAGGAAGGCGGAGCACTGGCGAGAATCGAAGAAGGTGCTCAGCCTGGCCAGGATGTCCGGGGAGTTATCGGCGGCAGTCAAAGGGCGTTAGCTGGAGGCCGGGCTAGTGGTGGTAGGTGGCATAACGAAGGCCGCAGCTTGGCACCGGCTACTCCTGGTCTTTTTGCGGGTTCCCAGTTCCCGGCAGTTCAGTTTCCGGCAGCTCAGCCTCCGGTGAGGAGCCGTCGGGATCATGAGTGTCTGTCTCTATCTGGGGATTGTCTATTTGGGGATTGTAGGTGATCTTCCAGAGTTTATCCCGGGACACCAGCCGGTCAATGTACAGAATACCATTCAGGTGGTCGGTCTCATGCTCCAACGCCTGGGCCAGCAGCCCCTCAGCCTTGATGCGTATGACCTTTCCGCTCAGGTCCAACGCCCGCGCCCGGACCTTTTCGGAGCGCTTTACGGTACCTCGATAACCGGGGATGCTGAGGCAGCCCTCCTCTACTTCCCGTTCGCCCTCCCGCCGTACAATCTCCGGGTTGATCAGAACCAGGGGCTCGTCCCAGTCCGGCAGTTGAATCACCGCGACTTTCTGCAGGGACCCCACCTGATTGGCGGCCAGCCCGACGCCTTCCTCGGCGTGCATGGTCTCCACCATGTCATCAGTGTACTTTTTCATAGTGGGCGGAATTTTGCCGATTTTTTTGGCCTTTTCCCGGAGAACCCCGTCGGGAACAAACCTCATGGACAAGAGCGACACGCTGGCCTACCTCCTGGCTAAGGCATGGTGTATTGGTCGTTGATCGTATTTAAGATTATAGCCAGGGTCTTTTGCCAGTGTAAAGGTGGGCTTATAAAACGTGGGCCGGGTCAACATCAACCGTCCAATCGGGAGCAAATTTGATTCCCTCCAGGAACCGGTGCAAATTTCGTCCCCGCAGGGTGACATGCCAGCGGTAGTGGCCCCGCACCCGTTGGGGAATTCCCGGCGCCGGTCCGATGACTTCAATGTCCGTCAGACCGCGGGTGCTGACCTTCCGCCGGAACAGTCGGGCGGTCTCGGTGGCCTGGAGTTGGCAAGCGGCGGCATTGATGTCCCGACAAACGAGATGCACCAGGCGGCTAAAGGGTGGGTTGCCCTGCAGGTGCCGCGATTCAATCTCCCGCTGGTAAAGGGCCGAGTAGTCTTGCCGCGACGCCGCCGCGATGGCGTAGTGCTCGGGATTGTAGGTCTGGATCAATACCCTCCCGGGGGCGAGACCCCGCCCGGCCCGTCCCGCGACCTGACATAACAGGCCAAAGGCCCGTTCGGCAGCCCGGAAATCGGGCAGATGCAACCCAACGTCGGCCAGAACCACGCCCACCAGCGTCACATTGGGCACGTCCAGCCCCTTGGCGACCATCTGGGTGCCCACCAGCACCTGAATCTCTCCGTTGGCCAGGCGGTGCATGGTCTCCTCCGGGCCATGGCCGCTGCGGGAGGAGTCGGCGTCCCATCTTGCGATGGTCGCTCCGGGGAGCAAACGAGCGACCTCATCCACCACTCGCTGGGTGCCGATGCCCAATTGTCGAATGCGAGGGCCGCCGCATTGCCGGCAGCGCCGGGGGATTCGGGCAGGGCGGTTGCAGCGGTGGCAAAGCAACCGGGCATCGGTATCGGCATCGGAGGAATGGAAGGTCAGCGGCACCGAACAGCCAGGGCAGGTCACCACGTACCCGCAGTCACGGCATTGCACAATGGGCGAACTGCCGCGACGGTTGAGGAACAGTATCGCCTGCTGACTCTGGCCGATACATTCGACCAGGCCCCGTTCCAACCGGCGGCTGAAGATGCTCCGATTTCCCTGGCGCAGTTCATCCCGCATGTCGCAGATTTCGGTCTGGGCCAACTGCGCCGTACCGGCAGCGTTGTTCCGGCTAATCCGGTGGGGCAGTTCCAACCGGCGGTGGCGGCCTGCCTGGGCATGGTAATAGGTCTCCACGTCGGGTGTGGCGCTGCCCATAACCACCACCGCCCCGGTAAGCCGGGCCAGCTCCAGGGCGGTGGTGCGGGCGTGGTACAATGGCCGCCCCTCCTCTTGTTTGTAGGTCCACTCGTGTTCTTCATCGATTACGATCAGGGCCAGATTGGGCAGGGGGGCAAACAATGCGCTGCGCGGCCCGACCACGACGTCATAGCCGCCGTCCCGGATCTTCCACCACTGGTCAAATTTCTCCCGGGGCTTCTGGCGGCTGTGCATCACCGCCACCCGGCCGGGAAAGCGGCCGCCGACCCGCTCGACGGTCTGGGGCGTGAGGCTGATCTCGGGGACCAGGAAGATCGCCTGCTGGCCTTGCTGCACCACCCCTTCCAGGGCCCGCAGGTAGACCTCGGTTTTCCCGCTGCCGGTAACCCCGTGGAGCAGGAAGCTCCGGGGTTGCAGCCGAGGCTGGTGCAACGCTTCGGTGATCTGCTCCAGGGCATTGGCCTGCGGCGCGGTGAGG
>DASTLM010000078.1:0-12559 GCA_035714945.1 Dehalococcoidia bacterium
CGTAGTGACACCCTGGCTCATGTATCCCAGGTGGACCAGCGCCCATTACTTCAGGGCGGCGCGAGGGCTCGGGACTTTCTGGTGGCGGGGAATCCGAGGAACCGCCAGGGGTAGCTACCGGGCGGCGCGAAATCTGGCCTTCCGCATTGGACTTCTTTTTGACCGCCGCTGGCGACGGAGGTGGATGCGGCAGATGGGCCGGGCGTTGAATCAGGGCTTCTCGGCCAAACCTGGTCGGTCAGCGGCCCAGTCTAACGGAGCGACTCGAGGGCTGGCCGCCGCCGTAGATACCGTGCCTGCCGGCGCCGCCCCCGGGGATGTTCCGTTGGATCGGGACGCCGCCGATTGGGAGACTGCTGACCCCTTCGCTGCTCCGTCAGGCTCCCAGCAAACCGTCGCGGTGATGCCGCCGGTCAAGTCCCAATGGAAGCTGCCCCCCACCAGCTTGCTGGCGCCCCCAGAACCCTACTCGGTGCCGCAGAGTCCCCTGCAGCAGATGGCCCGGCACATTGAAAGTACCCTGGCGGATCATGGCGTAACCGTTGAGGTCAAGGACATCAAGGCTGGTCCCCGAATCGTGCGTTTCGGTCTGGTGCCCGGGTGGGTGCAGAAACGGGCCGAGTACAGCAAAAAAGACGGTTCCACCGTGGAAGTGGAGCGCAGCCGGGTCAAAGTCCAGAGCATAATCACTCGCGAAAAAGACCTGGCCCTGGCGCTGAAGACGCCGTACCTGCGCATTGAGGCGCCGGTTCCGGGCGAGGCGCTGGTGGGGCTGGAAGTGCCCAACCCGTCGCCGGGAAAAGTGCCCATACGAAAGGTAATGGAGGTCCAATCCTTTGCCGCCCTGACTGCCAAAGGCGGCTTGCCCATCGCGCTGGGCGAAGATACCGGCGGCAACGCTGTGGTGATGGACCTGGCCGCGCTGCCTCACGTGCTGATTGCGGGCGCTACCGGCAGCGGCAAGAGCGTGTGCATCAACTCCATCGTAGCCTCGCTGCTGTTCACCAAGCCGCCGGACCAACTGCGCATGCTCATGGTTGACCCCAAGCGGGTGGAATTGACCCCCTTCAACGGTATCCCCCACCTGATCGCGCCGGTGATTGTGGATGTGGAGGAAGTGAACCCGGCCCTGCGGGCCTTGATGCGGGAGATGTTCCGGCGGTACAAGCTGATGGAGGAGATCGGCACTCGCAATATCGCCGGGTACAATGCCAAGGGCGAAGAGCGGATGCCCTATCTGGTGCTGGTGGTGGACGAGCTAGCCGACTTGATGATGGTCGGAGGGTTCGAGATTGAGCAAAATCTGGTGAGACTGGCCCAACTGGGACGGGCTACCGGTATTCATCTGGTGCTGGCGACCCAGCGGCCGTCGGTGAACGTGGTCACCGGACTGCTCAAGGCCAACATCCCGGCCAGAGTAGCCTTCGCGGTGGCTTCTCAGGTGGACTCGCGGGTGATCCTGGATACGGTGGGAGCGGAGAAGCTGTTGGGCAAGGGCGATATGCTGTTGCTGAACAACGACTCACCCAAGCCCAGAAGGGTGCAGGGCACGCTGGTTCTGGACGAAGAAGTGGACCGGGTGGTCGAGTTCTGGCTGAATCAGCCGGGGCCTCCTTTGCCGGTGATATCCATCGAGGAATTTGAAGATGAAGTGGCGGACAGTGACGATGTGGATCCGCAGATGCTGGAGCGGGCCAGAGATCTGGCCCTGGGTAACCCGCATCTGTCATCATCGTTTCTGGAGCGCCGACTCAAGATTGGCCGCCTGAAGGCAGCGCAGATTATTGAACTGCTGGAAGAGGAGGGGCTGGTAATCCCCCGCTAGCATCTCCGGCTATTAGCAGGTTGATGAAAAGCCCTTATCCTGTTAGACAATTGTCCCTGGCCGCTACTATTCTGGTATCATACATAAAATATTACCCGGCAACATCCCCAGCCCACTTCCATAGACCGAGAAGGAGAAGGGGTCTGGCGAGTCCATTGGGATGACTCTCAATCCATGGTTGACCTGGTACCAGCCAAAGGCCGTTTTCTTTGTTGATTGATCTCCACACTCACAGCTATCCCAAGTCCGACGATAGCTTTATCAGCGTGGATGAGCTGATTGGGGAAGCCAAGAGACTGGGCCTGGATGGGGTCTGCCTGACCGACCACGATGCCTTCTGGTCTCGGGACGAGACCTGGGATTTAAGCCAGCGGCACAATTTTCTGGTATTGCCCGGTGTTGAACTGAACACCGACTCCGGCCATGTCGTGGCCTTTGGTCTGGACCGCTACCTTTTTGGGATGCACAAACCGGCATTCCTGCGCAAATTAGTTGACGAGAAGGGTGGTGTGATGATCGCCGCCCATCCCTACCGGCGCCGGTTTCTGGAAGGACCGGCCCAGAACGCAGCGTCCCGTCGGGAAATGCTGGAACAGGCCAGCGCCGATGAATTCTTCGGCTATTGCGATGCCATCGAGGGAATCAACGGCCGGGGGTCGGTCCAGGAAAACTGTTTCTCCCTGGACTTGCGGGACCGACTGGCGATGAGGGCAACCGGCGGCAGCGATGCCCACCGAAGGGGGCAATTCGGCACCGCCGCCACCCGGTTCCAGAAGAAAATTACCGGACTGCCCGACTTGATTACAGAGATCCGACAGGGTAGATTTTGCGCGGTGGATTTGAAGAACGTCGGACCTGCCAGCGCGTCCAATCTTTAGATAATCTACGCCCCGGGCCAGTTGGAAAATCACTGGCGACAGTTAACACCCAGGAGTTAACACCCAGGAGTTAACACCCGGGCAATTAACACCCGGGTAATTAAAGGACAACGGGCGGGAGGCGCTTGATGGCAGAAATTCTCAAAGTTGAAAACCTGCACGTGCACATCGACACCACGGTGGGTGTGGTAAAAGCCCTGAACGGCGTCAGCTTCGTTCAAGAAGAGGAGCAGGTCTATTGCCTGGTGGGGGAAAGCGGGGCTGGCAAAAGCACTCTGGCCCTGGCCATCATGGGCCTGCTGCCGACCTCAGCCACGGTGCTTGCCGGTCGAGTTATCTTTCAAGGCGTGGACTTGCTGCGAGCCAGCGCGTCGCACCTGCGCAACATCCGGGGCAAGGAGATTTCCCTGGTTTTTCAGGACGCTCAAGCGGCGTTGAATCCAGTGCAGACGGTTGGCCAACAACTGGCGGAAGTGATTCTGGCCCATAGCGATGTTTCCAGCCGAGTTGCCGAGGGTATGGCTCAGGAAATCTTGCGCGAACTGGGTCTCCCCGAACCCAGGCGCATCATGGGCCAGTATCCTTTCAGCCTGAGCGGTGGTATGTGCCAGCGGGTGATGCTGGCGATTGCCCTGGTAATGCGGCCCAAGCTGTTAATCGCCGACGAGGCTACTTCCAGCCTGGATGTGACGCTTCAGGCCGAGATCCTGGCCCGGTTGAAGACGCTCTGTCAGGACTTTGGCTCGGCGATTTTGCTGATTACTCACGACATGGGGGTGGTGGCTCACATGGGCCACCAGGTCGGTGTAATGTACGCCGGCACTCTCATTGAGTCTGCCCCGGTGATTCCGTTGTTCCATCGGGCCAAACATCCTTATACCTGGGCGTTGATCCAGGCACTGCCCCGGTTGGACGACACCAACCGGCGCTTGCAACCGTTGCGGGGAGTGCCGCCGGACATGATCAACCTTCCGGAGCAGTGCCCCTTTCTTCCCAGGTGTCAAAAGGCGGTCAATACCTGTCGGGTTGAACGCAGACCCCTCATCGGAGAGATCGAAGACGAGCATTACGTGGCCTGCTACAACCCCATGATTGCTGGTTCCTGATTGCTGGTTCCTGATTGCTGGTTCCTGAGTCCTAGCCCTTTCTGCTGCCAATCAGATCGGCCACCAGTAACTCCAGGGCCAGGTCCGGTTCCTGTCTGCCTCGCTTGATGGCGAGGTCGGCGTCCAACAACCTTTGATAACGTTGCCGGATGACCGGCCAGGAGTGCCGGCGGGCCTGATCCATGGTCTTGCGCAACGCAAACTGGGAGTTGATCCCCACTTTGCCTCCCAACTCGCCTCCGCCAACTCCCTGATCGGTCAAATATTTGACCAGGGCCAGCAGACGCAATTGCCGCCCCACCATCGAGATGACATAGGTGGCGTCGCGGCCGTCATGCAACAATTGACGTAGCAGTCGGAAAGCCGCCGCGGCGTTGCCGTCGATGATGGCGTCCACTGCGTTGAAGATGCTGGTTTCCCGCACCTGGGACACCATTTCCCGGACGTCGTCCTCCTCGATGTTGCGGCCAGTGCAGTAGAGGGACAACTTCTCCAATTCCCGGTCCAGGGTCCACAGGTCGCTGCTTACCAGGTCGGCCAGCGACCGGATGGCGGCCGGGCTAATCCCCGCTCCCTTTTGCTGGGCTTTGTTTTTAATCCACAGGGCCAGCATTTCCCGGGTCGGGGCAATCAGGGGGTGGGTCTCACACACCGGTTTGAGGCGCTGGAGCAGCGGGTTGCTGGCGGAGATAAGGCCATCGACGAATACCAGCCTGGTGGTCTCCGGCATCTGCGGAATGGCCTGGGCCAGAGCATCCCAGTCGCCGACGCTCCTGGCCGACGGTCCTGATCGGCCTCCCCGGTTCCGCCCGGCGCCGGAACGGGTCTCGAAGGTGCCCAGCAGACCCTCCACCAGTACCAATCGCAATGGGTCCATAAATGGGAGAGCGTTGCAGGCGCTGAGCAGTTCCGGTAGCTTGACCTGGCTGCCCTGCAGGCGGTGGTAATTGGCGTCCAGCAGGGTCGCTTCCCCAGTATCCGACTCCAGGTCCTGCTCCAGGTCCTTGAGTTTCTGGGCCACCAGGAAGCTGTCTCCATATATCACGTGGCAGGGCAAGATGCGCTCCGGTGGGGGTTGACTGGATTAGCTGTATTATACGATGGCGCCGTCAGGCTGGAGCAAGAGTCTCTGGTCGCGATTGCCATTCACCACAAACTTTTGAGTCGGGGAGCCGGCCTCCCGGCCGGCTTTGCCATTCAACTTGGGGTGTTGGCTCCATTGGCTTTTCGCCGGAGGTCGATTCTAATAGAAGGTGTCTGGTGGCTGGAACCAGTCATAGCAACCCCCCCGATGCCGGACCGAGCCGACTGAGGTAGCCGGAAAGTCTGGCTGGGCGCGCGCTCGAAGCTGTCAGTATAGTTGAATGTTCGGTTGGATTGTGCAATGAATCACCCGGCCAACATCTTGATCGCCGAAGACGAAGTGGGCATGCTGACCACCTTGTCTGCTGTTCTCGAAGAAGAGGGACACCGGGTCATTGGTTGTCAGAATGGCGAGGAGGCCATTGGTTATCTGGTGGCCCACGCGGAAGACCGGCCCATCGACATCGTCATATCTGATCTGAAGCTAACGGACATGAGCGGCCTCGCGGTCCTGTCCCACCTCAACCGTACTGGCTCGAGTACGGCTTTTATCCTGATAACCGGAAATGCCACCCTGGAAACCGCCATCGAAGCGATCAACCTGGGGGCTTTTGCCTACCACGTCAAGCCCCTGGATATTGATGCGCTGACTAACAGCATCAATACCGCGGTGCGGCAGCAGCGTCTTCTGGAAGAGCTACGGTCCGCTAAACTGGATGCTGAGGCGGCCA
Organism: Dehalococcoidia bacterium; assembly: GCA_035714945.1. Lineage (GTDB taxonomy): Bacteria > Chloroflexota > Dehalococcoidia > Lucifugimonadales > UBA3495 > Casp-Chloro-G3. The sequence continues at coordinate 5,624 of DASTLM010000078.1, forward strand.
ACGTCGCAAAAAGCCAATTCCTGGCCAACATGAGCCATGAGATTCGAACGCCCATGAATGGCGTTATCGGACTGACTCAACTTGCTTTGAGCACCGAGCTAACGCCAGACCAGAGGACCTACCTCGAGTTAGTAAAGGGGTCGGCAAATGGCCTTCTTGCCGTGGTTAATGACATCCTGGACTTCTCAAAAATCGAGGCGGGTAAAATCGAGCTCGAATTGGTGGCCTTCTCTCCCCGGGGCCTCTTGCACCAGATCGTTGCGGAAACCAGTGTCCTCTTCCATCAAAAAGGGTTGCAACTGGTACTCGAAGTCCAGGACCAGGTCCCGGACACTGTCCTGGGAGACCCTACCCGGCTCAGGCAGATCCTCATAAACTTGAGCGGAAACGCCCTGAAATTCACCGAGGTCGGGAAGGTGGAAGTGAGGATCGAGCTGGTCACCTCGAGCCGGGATGAAGTTACTTTGCGCTTCCTGGTCAGGGATTCGGGTGTGGGAATATGCGCCGGGGACCTGGAAAGGATTTTTCAGGCCTTTTCCCAGGCCGATAACTCCATTACCCGCCGTTTCGGCGGGACGGGACTCGGACTGAGCATATCGTCCCAGTTGGTGGCCATGATGGGGGGCCAACTATCGGTGGAGAGCCAGCCCGGCCAGGGCAGCACCTTCCAATTTGCCGCCAGTTTCGGGCTGGAGAGCGCCGATTCGGATACGGCATCCTCCCCGGGGGCAGGCGGTGATGACCGCCATCGGCCTACCGCATTGATCGTGGACGATGAAGCAGGAGTCCGCAGTCTGCTCGCTGCATGCTTGGATCAGAGAAACTGGAACAGCGTATGCGCCGAGTCCGGCGCCAAAGCCCTTGAGATCGTGCAGAATATGCCGGTAAACCTGATTTTCCTGGATCTGAAAATGCCGGGACTTGATGGGGCCGCCACCTTCAAAGCGATCCGCGCGATTGCCCCCTTTTCCAAAGTGGTAATCGTAACCGGGGACCCCGAGGACCAGATAATGCGGCGTGCCTGGAAGGTCGGCTCGTTTTCCATCCTGACCAAACCCTTCGTTATGCACGACCTGGACATCATCCTGGATGGAGTCAACGCGAGTCCGGTGATAACAACTGGCGCCCGAACTGCTGGGTCCACCCCAGTCCCACCGGTTTACAGTTCTACTCCGGGTCCGGACCGGATGCCGGGACAATCCCCAGGGGGTCCCGGCTTCGCCATTCTGTCCCGCCCCCTGAAGGTGTTGCTGGCGGAAGACAACGCAGTAAACCAGATCCTGGTAACGAAATTACTCGAGGGACAGGGGCACATGGTAACGCTGGCCAACAACGGACAGGTGGCCTGCGATACTTTTGAATCGGGGGAATTCGACATCATCCTGATGGATGTTCAAATGCCGGTACTCGATGGCCTGGCGGCAACGGCGATCATCCGGGAGAAAGAAATGAGTACCAACTCCCACATACCAATCATCGCCATGACGGCCCATGCCCTGGCCAGCGACAAAGAAGGGTGTCTCCAGAGCGGGATGGATGCCTATATGTCCAAGCCCATCGAGCTGGAACAACTCCTGGTTATGATGGCTGAACTGGTGTCGGTGGAGACCAGTTCAGCGGAGACCAGTCCAGAGGGCTCTATGCCCGAGTTTGACCAGTCAACCTATCTGGCCAGAGTCCAGGGCAATATGGACCTGGCCCGCGAATTGGTCGAGATGTTTTCTCGAGACCAGGTAACGATGCTGTCGGAAATGAGATCGTACATTGCTGACCACAATGGTCCAGGACTGGCGAGAGCCGCTCATACGATGAAAGGTTGCTTGAGCAACTTTTCCGCCCACGGGTCCATCAATGCGGCGCTGAAACTGGAACAGTTGGGACGCGACGGGAATTTTGACCAGACAACACCGGCATTTGCCGACCTGGAAAGTCATATTCGCCTCCTGACGGCCGAACTAAACTCTTTAACCGGATGAAAAAGGCATGAAGATCCTGATCGCAGAAGATGACGCCGTATCCAGGCTCCTCATCGAGAGCACGTTAACCAATTGGGGATATGACGTGGTCGTAGCCAGGAATGGGAATGAAGCCTGGGCGGCTTTCAACTCAGCAAATGTCCCCCAACTGGCGATCCTGGACTGGATGATGCCTGGCCTGGATGGCGTCCAGATTTGCCGGAAGGTTCGTGAAGAGCTGATGCCGGACAGTTGCTACATTCTGCTCCTGACTTCCCGGAACCGAAATGAAGAAGTCGTGGAAGGTCTGGACTCGGGTGCCGATGATTACCTGATCAAGCCGTGTGACCCGATTGAATTAAGAGCCCGTTTAGGGGTGGGCTTTCGAGTATTGGAGTTGCAGGCCAGACTGGTGGCCAAGGTTGCGGAGGATTCCAGATACAATACCCTGACCCAGACCGTTCGCTCTCTGGTCCCCCACATCCGGCAGGCCATTGACCCGGTTATACGGAAAGCCAATGATTTTGCCAGTCAGGGGACTGATGGGGAACAACTGGCCCGGTTGGCTCTGGCCAGCGGGCTTCGAATTCAGGCCATCGCCGACGCTCTCGCCGATATGGCGATCTGCGGAGCGGTACCTACCGTCGGCGCCTTCAATGCCGCACCTGACTCCCCAAGAAGCCTGGAAGCCCCAAGAAGCCTGGAAGCCTTGATCGGGCGCTATGAGAACCGCCGCTGGCCCAGTCCCAAGCTGGTAGATTGAACCAGGACCCGGCCAGGACGGCGAAGGTCAGGCTGGTCCCGAGTTTTGGCCCAGGGCCTGGCGATTCTGGGTTTCCCTCAGCACGACCCGGACGGCGGTCTCGAGGGTCCCAGCCTCCCACGGCTTGGTCAAATAGTGAGTTACCCCCATTTTCCGACCCGCGTTTTCACCTTTAACCGGAGGTAATGTGGTTACCAGGACCACTGGTATCCCCGCGGTCTCGGGATTGGCTCTCATATATTCCAATACCTGGAAACCATCCATCACCGGCATGGAAACGTCCAGAATCATCACATCCGGCGGGTCCTGGCCAAGACTGATCAGTGCCTCGGCTCCGTCTGACGCCAACTGCACCTGGTGGCCCGCAAAAGACAACAGGTGTTTGATCAAAATTCTGATATCCGGCTCATCGTCGACCACCAGTACCCTTGCCAATTGTTGCCTCCTTCAGGACCTGTCGGCTGGATCAAAACGAGGAAGGATAAAAGAGAAAGTTGTTCCCTCGTTTGGCTTGCTCTGCACCTGAATGCTTCCGCCCTGGGCTTCCACCAGATACCTGGTAATAAAAAGCCCCAGGCCGGTGCCGGACTCCTGTCGATTGAGACGGTTGTCGATCCGAAAAAATTTGTCAAACAGGCGTGCTTGATCATCTTCAGCGATGCCTACGCCGGTGTCGGAGACCATAAACCGAACCGTGGTGGGGCCATCCTCGGCGGCGATGGTGATGTCCGAGCCCTCACCCGAATACTTGATGGCGTTGGACAGGAGATTCGTGATGATCTGGCCGAATCGCAGCGAATCGGCCCAGATGGGAGCAAGATCGGGTTTTATCTTAACCTGCAAGTTCATGGATTTTTCCCGGGACTGGCCGTTGAGGCATAAAACCACTTCGTCAATTACTTCTCTGGCCAGTATTTTTTCCAGGCTGAACTCCAGGCTGCCCGATTCGATCCGGCTCACATCCAGTAGCTCTTCAATTAAAGTCCTCAATCGGTGGGAATTTCTTTGAACTGCCAGCAGAAATTCCGTTTGCAGGCGGTTCAGCGGCCCGATGGAATCTTGTTGCAGCAAGAGGGAGTCTACGTAGCCGACGATGCTGGTCAACGGAGATTTAAGCTCGTGGGTAGCGGTAGCCAGAATTTGAGACTTGGCCAGTGACTCATTACTGAGTTGGATGTTGGCCAGCAGGTTCTGGTCCATCTCGTGCTTCAACGCGAGAGCCGAACGCACCCTGCTCCGCAACTCGGTCTGATTGAGCGGTTTGGCTACGTAGTCCATGGCTCCAGATTCAAATGCTTGCTCGAGGCACTTATCGTCGTGTTGGCCAGTCATCAAGATTATCGGGATGATGCTGGCGCTGGGCATCGCCTTCATTCGGCGGCACGCCTCAAGACCATCTGTTTCCGGCATCAAGACATCCATCAACACCAGGTCAATTTCGGTCCCAGTTCCGCCATCACCTTCGGAATTCAAGATCGCGAAGGCCTGGTCCGCCGAACCAGCCGTAATTACTTCGGAGTATCCGGCATCTGCCAGCAAAGTTGCCAGCAAGAGCTGCATTTGCGGCGAGTCATCAACCACCAGAATGCTCATTGACACCAACTTATGGAACTATATTTCAAGTAAGCCCGCTTTCCATCCCCTCGTGGCGAAGTACAAACAGGTTAACCCGGACTCTTTGGATATACATTGGGGTAAACACCCCAGTATCAAAATCATGCCCCTCAATACATCTTAACTGACCGCTCCTGATGGTCATGCTCGATGCCGCCGGTCAATTGGACCTCCAGTGCCAGGGACCACTTTATTCAAGGGTGTTAATACTCTGGTCTATTGGTAGGCTGCACAATATGGTGAAAACTGTGGTTAGAGCTTTGGACCTGCCAGAAGCTTGAAATTAACCAGATCAACGATTGAGAGTAACGATTGAGAGTAACCATGTTGGAACAAACCAATAACGCGCTGAAAAGTATATTATCCCGAGCCAAAGTCCATCGTGCTGAAGCGCAAACGGCATTTAATTTCGCGGCGAGCGAACTGTTACAGGAAGTCAGGCAATTGTGTCTGGACCTGGCGGAAGAACGGGTCCAGGCCCGACAGAGTATCGCGGACGCTGAAAGGGCGATGGCAGAATCCGGAGCCAGGATCAATGGGTACTGGGCGCAGGTTACCGCTGACGCCCAGGCTCAGTCCCAGGAAATCATTGGAGATGCCGAGAATTCCCGGGCCGATGCCGAAGCCGAGGCCAGATCATACTGCGCGCAGGTTACCGCCGGCGCCCAGGCCCAGGCCCGGGAAATCATTCGAGATGCCGAGAATTCCCGGGCCGACGCCGAAGCCGAGGCCAGATCCTACTGCGCGCAAATTACCGCCGACTCCCAGGCGCGGGCCCAGGAAATCATTCGAGATGCCGAGAATTCCATTGCCGATGCCGAAGCCGCGGCTACTGCCTCCTGCACGCAAATTACCGCCGATGCCCAGGAGCGGGCCCAGGAAATCATTCGAGATGCCGAGAATTCCCGGGCCGATGCAGACGCTTTCTACGAACGCATCAGGGCCGAAGCCGATCAGAATATTCTCGCCGGGGAGAATGTGAGATCTGAAGCCGACACCTACGCTGAAAAGGCCCGGGCAGAGGCTGACGCCGATCGCCAGCGAATCAGCGCTGAATCGCGGAAACACGCCCGGGAAATCATAACCGCTGCGGAGGACGCCAGGGCAGAGGCCGAGGCCTACTACGCCCGGCTTTCGGCGGAAGCCGACCAGAATATGCTCGCTGCGGAGAAAGCGAAATCCAATGCCAGCTCCTATGCGGAAAGGGCGGAAGCCGAGGCTGACGCATATAGTGAGCGAGTTAGAGCTGAATCCCAGAAACAGGCCCAGGAAATCATAACCGCTGCGGAGAAAGCGAAATCTAAAGCCGGCATTTACGCTGAAAAGGTCAAAGCTGAGGCCGACGACTATTTTGAACGGGTCAGCGCTGAATCCCAGGAACATGCCAGGGAAATCATCGCCGACGCGGAGGTTGTGAGATCTGAAGCCAACGCCTACCGGGATGAACTGGTTGCCGCGACGCGGCGACGGTGCAAGGACCTCCAGCGCGAAATTGACTTGAGCGCCGAATTTGAAGTCAACGAACGGGACGCCCGAATCAAGCCGGTCTTAACCGGCCTGGAAAGGGAATTTACTGGGGGGAGAATTACCAGCCAGGAGAAAAGAAGAAAGCCGGTCCAGCCAGAAGTCGAAAGCCCTACCCATTCAGTACGCAGTGGCTCACTGGAAGAGAAGCCTTTCAGACCGGAGTTGGGCGGCGCTGTCGGCCGGGACGACGGTGGGCAAATTCTGGGCCTGGCCTTCGGTAGTTCCAGCAAATCTTTTCCCGTGAGCGCAATCATCGCCAATCGGGTAATTAACGATACGATAACCGGACATGACGTGGTCATAACCTTTGAACCCACCCTGGAAGCCGGTCTGGCCTTCAATCGAAGGGTGGATGGACAGGAATTAACCTTTTCCTTCGCCAAGATTAGTGAAATAGGAATGACGCTGATGCGGGACGCGGAGACTGGCACCACCTGGGAGACCCTGACCGGACGGGCCATCCAGGGGCCGCTGAAGGGGCAAAACCTGGCCAGGGTGAAATTCGAGCACGCCGGATTGTTCGATTGGCAGGAACAACATCCCAATACCACGGTTTATTCGCTGGTTGCTTGAGGGCAGCAATCAAAGCACGCTGGCAATGACCTGAATCAACGGGGGGTCAACTTGCAGGAGACGGTGTGGTCAGTTGGCACGCATTCACGCCGTAACGCAAGCCCCCCGCGGAAACCTGGCATTGCAGTGCACACCTGTCCACTATCAAGGTGCATCCACCCTACATCCGGCGAGAGCCAAATGTGAGAATAATGGCAGGTCTTGAGCGCAGGAGTCTCCCTTCAATGTATCGAATGCCTATAGTTTGCCCTGAATATTGGAAAGCTTGAAGCGGACAACGTACTCAAATCTGGGAAATCCACCGGCAGGAAAACGCAAGGAGTCGATATGACACGGATGCACGGGAAATTTGTTTCACTACTGAAGAATGTCTGGCAAAATCAACGAGGGATCACCGGGCTGGAGACGGCTATCGTACTGATCGCCTTCGTGGTGGTGGCATCAGTGTTCGCCTTCGTGGTAATTACCACCGGTCTGTACAGCGGCCAGAGGGCCCAGGAGACC
>DASTLM010000079.1:0-13204 GCA_035714945.1 Dehalococcoidia bacterium
GAAAGAGGTGGACTTCGACGAGCTAATGTCCAGGGGCGACATCCACTGCCCGTCAGAGGTCATGGACTCGGAAGACCCGCTGTACATCCTTTACACCAGCGGCACCACCGGCAAACCCAAGGGCGTGGTGCACGTGCACGGCGGCTACATGGTGGGCACCTACTATCACTTCAAGACCTTCTGGGACGTCAAGGACGACGATGTTTTCTGGTGCACCTCGGACATCGGCTGGGTAGTGGGCCACAGCTACATCGTCTACGCGCCGCTGATTGCCGGGGCTACCACCGTCTTCCGGGAGGGCGCTCCCGACTACCCCGGCCCCCACGTCTTCTATGAGACCATCGAGAAGTACGGCGTCAACGTCATCTTCACCGCGCCCACGCTGCTCCGCATGTTGATGCGCCACGGCGAGGAGTATCCCCGGCGGTACAACCTGCGCTCGTTGCGGTTCCTGACCTGCGCCGGCGAGCCCCTGAACCCGGAGGCCCAGCGTTGGGCCTACCAGCACATCTGCGGCAGCGGGCAGTGGGGCTACCTGGTGGACAACTGGTGGCAGACCGAGACCGGCGGCCCCTGTCTGGGCACTCTGGCCAACATGACTTCCCGGCCCGGCCGGGTGGGCAAGCCCCTGCCCGGCGTCGAACTGGACATCGTCGACCGGGAGGGCCAGCCCATCGCGGAACCGAACAAGGGGGGCCTGCTGGTCATCAAGAAACCCTTCCCCCACTTCTTCCGCACCGTCTACGGCGACCCGGCCCGTTACGCCGAGAACTGGAACACCATCCCCGGCGTCTACACCACCGGCGACGTGGCCCTGCGCGATGCCGATGGCTACTACATGGTGGTGGGCCGCGCCGACGATGTGCTGAACGTGGCCGGACACCGCATTGGCTCCGCCGAGGTGGAGAGCGCGCTGGTGTCCCACCCGGCAGTGGCCGAGGCGGCGGTCATCGGCAAGCCCGACCCCCTGAAGGGCGAGTCCATCAAGGGCTTCGTGACCCTGCGGGTGGGCAACGACCCCTCGGACCGGATGGTCCACGACCTGCAACGGCACGTGCGCCGGGAGTTGGGACCCATCGCCGTGCCGGCGGAGATCGAGTTTACGCCCTCCCTGCCCAAGACCCGCTCCGGCAAGATTATGCGGCGGCTGCTGAAGGCCCAGGAGCTGGGGCTGGACCCCGGGGACATTACCACGCTGGAGGAGTGACGGTAACCCCCTCGCCAACTCTCCCCCTGAGGAAACCTGGGATGCAAATTACACCGGGTGAAGGCCAGGATGGGGGCAGGCTACTCCTCGCAGCCGATGCCGTTACCATCCGGGTCAAACTTGTGCGGGTCGGGTGGCAGCACCCAGAAGTTTCGCTGGGTTATGTCCTCGCAGTCCAGGTCCGGGGGGGACGGCGGGATGCATTTTTCCGGGTAGGCCGACGAGCAGTTGCCCGTGGTGTTGGGGTGGAGTTTCTCAATCGCATCCATCTCCACCTGTAACTGCGGCCCGATTTTCTGGAGACGTTCAATAGTTCGGGACAGGTCTGCCTGCTGCACTTCGCCGGGACCCGTCGGTGCAACGGGCGCAACATCGGAGCAGCCGGCAATCAAAAGGGTGAATGCCCCCAGGATGAGGGTGGTAAGTATCGGTTTCCAGTAGTGTCGACGCCAGTCCGACATGCCAATCCTCGCGATGGGTGGGTGCATTCCACCATATTCCACCATATTGCAGCATATTGCAGCGCCAACTTAGGTGCAAATGGCCTGACACGGTGATTTCTGGTGGAATTCCTGGTATTAATTCCTGGTACTTTGGACTTATTATTGGAATAATTAATGGCCCCGGCACCAGTCGTCAGGAGGCGCGCCCTAAATGAAAGTCTACTATTTCAGCGAGTTTCCCTACCACGAGTACCCGGACGAAGAGGGGGAGAAGTACCCGTCGCTGCGGCTGACCTTCCCCAACACCTACTTCGACCCCAGCGTCGCCAGCGGCCTGTTTAAACGCTACTTCGACGAGTGCGTCTATGCCGACCAACTGGGCTACGACGGCATCATGCTCAACGAGCACCACAACACCCCCTCGTGCATGAACGCCGCCACCAACCTGTCCGGCGCGGTGCTGGCCCGCATCACCCATAAGGCCAAAATCCTGCTGCTGGGGAACATCCTGCCCATCCACGAGAACCCGGTGCGGCTGGCCGAGGAACTGGCGATGATTGATGTCATTTCCGGCGGGCGGCTGATCTCCGGCTTCGTGCGGGGCACCGGCGTGGAGACGCTGGCCACCAACGGCAATCCCCTGGACAACCGGGGCCGCTTTGAGGAGTGCCACGACCTGGTAATCAAGACCTGGACCACGCCCGGTCCCTTCCGCTGGGAGGGCGATCACTACAACTTCCGGGTGGTCAATCCCTGGATTGTGCCCATCCAGAAGCCCCATCCGCCCATCTGGGTGCCCGGCTCGGCCAGTCCGGAGACCGCCCACTGGTCGGGACGCCACGGTTACACCTATGTCGCCTTCCTCACCGACCTGGCCGTGACCCTGGAACTGTTCGACTACTACCGGGAGGCGGCCGCTGAAGCCGGCCGGACCAGCACCCCGGACAACTTTGGCTACCTGCTGTGCTGCTACGTGGCCGAGACTCAGGAGCAGGCCGATCGGGAAGCCCAGCATTTCCTGTGGCGCATGGGCACCACTACTCGCGGCCCCCGCGAGTACATGAACCCGGTGGGCTACCGCACCAGCGCCGGACAGGCGGTGGCGGCCCGACGCCAGGGCGAGAAGCCGCTGGCCCAACAGTCGTACCAGGAACTGAAGGACAACTACCACATCGTGGCGGGCACTCCCGCCGTGGTGCTGGAGAAGCTGGCCTTCTTGCACCAGCGATTGGGCATGGAGCACCTGATCTTCTACGGACAGGAGTCGCGCATGTCCCACGAAGCCACCATGAGCAACATCGGCATGTTCGGCCAAGAGGTGCTGCCGGTGATTCAGGGGTGGTAAGCCAGGGGTGGTGATGGCTTACCCTCCCCGCACCGCTCGCTTCAACCGTTCCAGGCGCTGCCGGGCCTCGGCGGCCAGTCCCACGGGCAGGCTGCCCGGGTTGTAGGCCGCCTGCCAGACCGCGCCGGTGAACCAGGAAACCTGCTCCCGTAAATCGGTGCCGCCAGCCGCCGCCCATCGGTTATGCTCCCCCACCGTCTGCCAGGACTCCCGCCGCTCAAGGTCAATGTACCGGCGCAGCAGCTTCTCGGCTCGCCGGTACAGCCGCAGCACCTCCCGCCGCTCATCTCCGGACAGAAGACTGTAGGCCAACCCGGTGGTGGCTGGGTCCCGCCGGCGGCGACCCAGCCACCAGAAGCGGCGCCAGCTCAGGGCCACCGACACGGCGAAGAACAGCGCCGCACTGCTCGCCCAGAGCGCCGGGTGGTTCACCAGTCCCGGGATGGCCTCAGCCACCCTGCCGGGCGTCGCCTGCGCCGCCTGGAAAGCCTGCTCACCGAACCCTCCCTGGTAGCGCAAGCCCGTTCCGCCACCTTCATCGAACAGCAGCTTGATGTCCGGCCGGGGGGCATTATCAATGGGCACCCAGCCCTGGCCCTCAAAATACACCTCGGCCCAGGCATGAGCGTCGCTTTCCCGCACCATATACGCGCCGGACAGCGGGTCGCGGACACCGGGCAGATAGCCCATGGCCAACCGCGAGGACAGTCCCGAGGCTCGGGCCAGCATCACGGTGGCGGTGGCGTAGTCCAGGGCGCTGCCCTCCTGGTTTTCGAACAGGAACTGGTCCAGCGACGCGCTGGAGGTCAGGTCGCCGGGCCGGTTGCGGTCGTAGTTATCCTGGGACGCCAGGTAACCCATGATGCGCTCCATCCTGGCGAAGTCGCTGGCAGACCCTTCCGTAATCTGGCGGGCCAGCTGGCGCAGACGGCCCGAATTGGGCGGCAGCGAAAGGTACTTGCTGCCCAGCCAGCCGGCCTGACTCAGCCGCAGTCCTTCCAGGGTGTGCCTGGGGTGGGCCGACAGCACCCGGTAGGAGTCGCCCGCCCGCACGCCGGCACCCGGTAGCGACCCTTCTTCGGCGATGATCCGCACCCCCCGATACCCGGTAAATATCGCGTCGGCTACGTCCTGCTGAATGAAGAAGGTCTGGCTGTAGCGCAGCCGGTTGTCCAGGCCGCGGCTCTCCTGGTTAATCAGCATGCCCGGGGCATTGACCGAAGGGGCCAGGTCGGTGGGCGGGCCCGAGGTGCGCCAGTATTGCCCATCGAAGGTATCCAGCGTGCGACCTTTCCAGTAGCTGGCGACCTTGCTCCGCACAAAGAACATCACGTCGTTTTGCGGCCCAAAGGCGTTGACGTTACCCAGAAATGGGTTGCCGGGCCCTTTGCCCGGCGGCGCAGTGCCCTGGCCAACGGCACCGGGTGTTTCCCGACCAGCCGACAACCGGGACGGCGAACCGTTATTGAACGAGGGATTGATTGGTGGGACTGCGTTCTCCCCGGTCCGGTCCAGCGACGCCGGGATCAGCGACAGGTCGATCTCGGGCACCGGCGGGGCGTCTTCCAGGGCATTGGTCGAGAAGGGCAGTATCGCTACCTGGGCCAGTCCCAGGTTGGTCTCGCCTCCAGGCATGACCCAGAAGACCAGCCCGGAGAAGGCGAACACTCCGCAGGCGGTCCCCACCCAGAAGATTACCGTACTGAGCTGGTGTTTCTTCCAGTAGACCCGGGCCGATTGGAGGCTGTCCTCCAGAAAGCTCACCGTCAGGAAGGCCAGCAGCAGCGCCACGAATCCGATGACGAACACGCCGAAGACGTCATTAAAGGCCTGCTGACTGGCGAAGAAGAGGATCAAACCGCTGATGATCAGGGTGGTGTAGAGTCCGCCTCTGGTGCGTATGTCAAAGCTGGCCAGGGCCTGCACCAGCAACATGAACTGTCCCAGGGGCAGCCAGTTGCCGGTCAGGGCTTCCAGCACCTGACCCCGCATGACGAAGGCGGTGATGATAATCGCCGTGGCGATCAGCAGCGCCCAGATTCGCGAGGGGTGGCTGCGCCGGTACCAGCTGACCAGACCGCCGACGGTGCCCAGGGCTGCGCCGCCCAGGGTCAGCCAGGGGCTGCCTCCGGCCCAGACCAGACCCAGCGCCGCCAGCCACAAGAAGGCTACCCCAATCATTCTCAGCCGGATGGACTCCTCCACCCTGGGCGAGAATGCCCGCCGGAACATCTGAGTTACGTAATGCGGCAGGTTAGCGATGAATTTCATGCCCCCGGCATCTTTTCAACCGGTTTACCGTTTTCAACCGATATCCCGCTCAACTGTTCCAGGGCGGCGAAGGTCTCGGCTAGCTGTCCCGGCGGGCAGCTGACCACCGAACTCCAGCCTGCTGCCAGGCCATCCAATATCCCGGTTCCCAGGGCGGGCTCGCCAAAATCGGCCAGGGCCACCACCGTTAGTTGCCGGAAGGCCGCCGCCGACCGTCGCAGCGCCCGCAGGCTGGGCAGGTCGCCCGGCGAGACTATCGCCAGCACGCTGGAACCCGCCGGCACCCGGTCCAGTGACTCGGCCAGACTGGGGCCGGCACCGGGTTCTGCCAGAGCCAGGTTCTTGAGGATGTCGGGCCACGACGCCTCCGTGCAGACTTCCGGCCCGGTACCGAAAGAAGTTCCGGTGGCCTCGCCCTGCAGTCCACCGCCCCAGACCCGCGCCGACACCCGGTTGCGCCGGGCATAATCGGCCACGCTGGCCACGATCTTGATGGCATACTCCAGGGTGGTGTCCTTGGCCTCACCCCACACCTGGGTAGCGTCGAACAGCAGACACAGGGTCTGGTCTCGGGGGTCTTCAAACTCCTTGAGCATCGGGCGGCCCGCCCGGGCGGTGTTGCGCCAGTGGATGTGCCGCCGGGGGTCCCCGGGGAAGTAGGGACGGGAACCCGCAATGTCCAGGCCCACCCGCGACTTGCGCGGCTGCATCATCGCTCCGGCCAGGGCATCCACCAGAGGCAATTGCTGCAGCGGGTAGACCTGGGGGTAGACCAGCACCGATTGCGCCTGACCCAGCCGGACCCGGCGCCGAAAGAGACTGAAGGGGGCCGAGGATTCCACCACCACCCGGCCCAGGTCATGCAACCCCCGCCGGTCGGCCACCAAGGACGACGACATGACCAACTGGTTGAATGCGGGCAATTTGCCCAGAAAGAACCGGGGCGTGCGCTGGTCCGGTTGGGCCAGGGGACAGTCGTAATAGGCAGTGATGAAGAAACGAGGCCAGAACCCGGGATTCCTCAGCGTAAGCTCAATCTCCACCGGGTCTCCCTCGGCCGGACCGTTCCATCTTTCCGGTGTTCCATTCGGTGTTCCGGCCGGTATTCCGGAGCGCTGGACCTTCCGATGCGCGCTCAGGAACGATGCGCCCAGCCAGGGCAGGATGGCCGACAGCAGGATCAGTCCCCACAGCACGGCGTCGATCAGGGAGAGCCAGCCCACCTGAGTCAGGCGGCCCAGCCAGAACACCGCGATGGCGGCGACCAGAAACCCGATGCCTTTGGCGGTGATCATTGCTACAAAGGCACCGACACCGACTTCAACAACCAGGAGATGGCCTCCTGCCCCGACCGAATCCCCTCATTGTGGCCGACCATGACCCGCTGTCCCCAGACCTGGGGAGCCAGCTCCTGAATATCCTCCGGGATGACAAAAGAGCGTCCCTGGAAGGCCGCCCAGCCCTGACAGGCCCGCAGCAATGACGCTGAAGCCCGGGGGCTGACGCCGTGGGAAAGGTAGCTGCATTCTCGGGAAGCCGCCGCCAGGTTAACGATGTATTGCTGCACCGGGCGCGCCGCCTTCACTCCCATCACCAGTCCCTGCATCTGGACCACATCGGCGGGGGTCAACAATGGGTTTATCCGGGGCAGACCGTGCTCGAACCTCCCCAGAATCTCCATCTCCTGCAGCGGCGTGGGCAACCCCAGTCTCATGGAGACCATGAACCGGTCCAGTTGAGAGTTGGGCAGGGGGAAGGTACCGTAGCTTTCAATCATGTTCTGGGTGGCAATGACCATGAAGGGCCTTGGCAGGAGCATCACATGGCCGTCGGCGCTCACCTGTCCCTCGGCCATCGCCTCCAGCAGCGCCGACTGGGTGCGGGGGCCAGCCCGGTTCAGCTCGTCGGCCAGCACGATGTTGGCAAAGATTGGCCCGGGCACGAACTCGAAGGTCTGGCGCTGCAGGTCAAACACCGAGGTGCCGGTGATGTCGCTGGGCAGCAGGTCCGAGGTGAACTGGACTCGCGAAAACTGGCCGTCAATGGACCCCGCGATGGTCTTGGCCAACAGAGTCTTGCCCACGCCGGGCAAGTCTTCCAGCAGGAGGTGCCCCTGGGCAAACAGCCCCAGCAAGGCCAGACGAATATTATGCGGAGAGGTGACGACCACCGCCGCCACGTTGTCTACTAGCTGCTCAAACCGTTGTTGGAAGTGCACCAATGTCGGGGACGGTTCATGGGGTACCCCATTTCGCTGGGAAAGCTTCAAGGCTATCTCCCTTTAAAGGCTATCTCCCTTTATCAGATAAGCATCTTGATTGCCGGTGGTTGACGCACCAGGTCCCGCACCCAGACCAGCCGGGGTGAGGGCAAAATCGCCCTATCTTCCAGTGTAGGTGGAGAGACCCCGCGGGGTGGAGGGTGATACCTCGTGGCCTGCCGGGGGATTGCACCCTGTTTGAAGAAACTCGATTGCAAAGAAACTTGATTGCCAACGAACTCAATTGGAAAAGAAACTCAATTGGATCGGATCCTCCAGTTTTCTTTATCGTCGGCCTCCTTGACGTGTGCTCACCCCGAACCATACAATGGAATCAACAGTGGGGAGTTAATAGTAGCAGGAATCAATAACCGAAACCTGAACGCCATCTACGAGCGTCCCACAGGAGGGGTTTTATGTCGATCACCATGGATGGAGTGGAACTGGGCGTAGCAATCAGCGAGAAAGCCGCTGAGAAAATAAAGTATTTTGCCGCCAAAGAGGGCCTGACTGAGAACATCGGCCTGCGGGTAGCGGTCAAGGGCGGCGGGTGCTCCGGGATGACTTATGACCTGGATATCACCGACCAGGAGCGGGAATCCGACAAGGTGGTGGAGCAGTACGGCGTCAAGGTAATGGTAGACAAGAAGAGCTACATCTACCTGGTGGGCACCCAACTGGACTTCTCCGACGGTCTCAACGGCAAAGGGTTCGTGTTCAGCAACCCCAACGCCAAAAAGAGTTGCGGCTGCGGGACCTCCTTCAGCGTATAACCGCACCCATATTCTGGTAAACTGGAGGCGTCGCCATTAATTTGAGCGGCGCCTTCTGCTATCTATCAGCAGTATCTATCTCCGGCCCTCACCCCCATCCTGGACCTTCCCCCCTGGCAATGGGGTAGGGGCCAAAGGGAGTTTTCCATGGCAACACCAGCCAGCGTCTACAGCGACACCGCCTCCGAGTACCGGGCGGCCACCGAAGCGGCCGCCGTCTACGATGCGTCTAATGTCGGCCGTTTGAAGGCCACCGGCAACGACACGCTGGACCTGCTCAACCGCATGTCCACTAACCGGGTGTTGAACCTGCAGCCGGGCCAGGGCGCATCCACCATTTTGACCACCGACCGGGGCCGCATTCTCGACCTCATCGGCGTGGTCAACCTGGGCGATTACATCCTGCTGCTGACCAGCCCTGGCGAGCAACAGACGGTCATCGACTGGCTGGACCGGTACACCATCATGGAGGAAATGACGGTCGAAGATATCACCGGCGGCACCGCCCTGCTGACCGTCTTCGGCCCCACCAGCCAGGGCCGGTTGGAACCGGCCATCGGCGTCCTACTGGCCCAGCTTACCCCCTACCACACTCTCTCCTGCACCATTGCCGGTCACCCGGCCCAGGTGATCAACCATCCTCAGGGACAGTTGCCCGGCTTCGACCTGCTGCTATCCCCGGACGCCGTCCCCGATGCCTGGCAGCATCTGACCAACTCGGGTATAAGTCCCATCGGCACCGCAGCCTACGAAGCCGCGCGGGTCAGGCACGCCATCCCGGTGTACGGTCGGGAGATGGGCGACGCCTACAACCCCTTGGAGGCCGGACTCATCGGCTCCATCGACTTTCACAAGGGGTGCTACATCGGCCAGGAGGTGATCGCCCGTCTGGACACCTACCAGAAGGTACAGAAACGCCTGGTGATGCTGCGGTTCAGTCCCGACGCGGCGGTGTCCGCCGGGGCAGCTTTGCAGCACCAGGGACAAACCGCGGGGACCGTGACTTCAGTTTCCCAGACTCCAACCACCGGGGAGTTGATTGGCCTGGGCTACGTGCGGACGGCCAGCGCGACGGTGGCAACCCGGTTGGAGCTGGCCGACCCGGCCAGCGGCTGGGCCGAGATCGAGTCCTTGCCTCAATTGTTCGGGCCGGGCGAGGGGTAACCGACCTGCCTCAATCAGCCACCACTTCTACCTTACCGGCCGGGCTGGCAACCATCAATGCCAGGAAGTCGTAGCCCCGCTTGCGGAGTTCCTCAGTACCCCCCTCTCGACGGTCCAGCAGGGCCAGCACCTTTACCACGGTGCAACCCGCCGCCTCGGCGGCTCCAATTGCGTGGAGCAACGATCCCCCGGTGGTGCAGGTATCGTCAACAATGGCTACCCGGCTGCCCGGTTCCAGCCGCCCCTCAATGAGCTGGCCCGTGCCATGTCCCTTGACCTCTTTCCGGACGATAAAGGCCGGGATCCCCTGGCCTTCCAACTGGCTGGTCAGGGCCACCGCGGTCACCAACGGGTCAGCGGCCAGGGTCGGCCCGCCCACTGCGTCGGCCCCCGAGGCGCGAACCAGCGGCAGCAACGCCTGGCCGATCAGCATTGCCCCCTCCGGGTCCAGGCTCAAGATACGTGCATCAAAGTAGTAGCTGCTCTTCTTCCCAGAAGATAGGGTGAAGTCGCCGTACTTGAGCGCCCCCCGCTCCAGAGCCAGTTCCAGCAGACGTTCCACGGTTTTGCTCACTACAACCTCTTCCTGGCCCTCCTTCCAACAGAGGAGCTTGGTCCAATTCAGTCCTGATCCAATTCCGTTCTACAGGTTCTATCGAAGTTCTATCGAAGTTCTATCGAAGTTCTATCGAACGGAACCCTCTCCCCGCCTTCCTACCGGTACAACTTATACTGGCCAATGTAACCCTCCACCGCGTCGGGCACCAGATACCGGATGGATATACCCTCGGCCACCCGCTGCCGTATCTCGGTGGAGCTGATTTCAATGCGGGGCACGCTCAACAGCGTCAGCCTGGTGCCGGCCTGAGGATACCGTTTCACCAGGTCATTGACGTCAACACTCTGATGCCCCGGACGGTTAACGATCGCCAGGTGACAAAGGTTCAGCAGCTTCTCCGGTTCCTTCCAGCGGTCAAACTGCTCTAGAGTGTCCATACCCATTATGAAATGCAGGACAGCGTCTGACCCCAACTCTTTCGTTAGCTCCTGCAGGGTTTCCACCGTGTAGGTAGGGCCGGTACGGTCAAGTTCGTTGGAAGATACCTGAAACGCTGAATTGGACCCTATCGCCAGTTCCACCATCCGGAGCCGGTCGGCACCAGAGGCTACCGGCTGATGTTGCTTCAGCCAGGGGTGGCCAGTGGGGATAAAGATCACCCGGTCTAACTCCAACCTGACTCGCGCTTCTTCGGCGACGATCAGGTGGCCCAAATGCACCGGGTCAAAAGTGCCGCCCAGGATTCCTACCCGCATCTTCCTCCAAACACCAGGGCCCGCTTGAGCGTCCTCTCCCCTGGTGTTAAAACCACTCCATCTCCGCCTGGCCAATGCGGATGGTGTCTCCCGCCTCGATGCCAGCTTCTTGCAGACGCCGGGCTATGCCCAATCGGGTCATCTCCCGCCAGAGCTGCAACAGCACCCGGTAGTCCTGCAGGTCGGCCAGGGCGCTGAGACGCTCCAATTGCTCCGACTCCACCACAAAGACGTCGCCGTCCTTGCGGAAACTGATGCCTCTTCTAACCTGGGGTAATCCGCCCCTCGCTGCCACCAGTTGAGGTTCACGGACCTCCGGTGAGACATTTTTGCTCTGGGAGTTGAGCATTTCCACAATACAACCCAACAACTGGTCAATCCCCTCTCCACTGACCGCCGATATAAATAGCAGGTTCGGCTTCTCTCCATTGATGCTGGTGATCTCTTCCTCCAGCACAAAAGCCAGCTCTTCGCGTCGTTCCCTGACATCGGTAACGTCCATCTTGCTTACCGCGATAATCTGGGGCTTTTCGGCCATCTCCGGATTAAACTGACGCAGTTCCTCGTTAATCATGTGGTAGTCGGCCACCGGGTCTGGTGAAAGACCGTCAATCAGGTGAACGTACACCCTGGCCCGCTCGGCGTGGCGCAGGAACTGGTCACCCAGACCAATTCCTTCGTGGGCGCCTTCAATCAGGCCGGGGACTTCCATCATCACAAAGTCCTGGCCCTTGGCGGTTACCACGCCCAGGACCGGTTCTACCGTAGTGAAAGGATAGTCGGCGATACGGGGCCTGGCCGCCGAGCACCGGGAAATCAAGGTAGACTTGCCGGCGTTGGGCTTGGCCAGCAGACCCACATCGGCCAGCAGCTTCAGTTCCAGGAACAGAACCGTCCAATCACCCGCGCCTCCCCGCTGGGAGAGCATGGGGGCTTGATTGGTCGACGACACATAGTGGGTGTTGCCCCAACCACCTTTACCGCCCTGGGCCACCAGCACGGGAGTCTCGTCGATAATGTCGGCGACCAATTCTTGCTCCCCGTTGTTGTCGGGGACGATTCGCCAGACCACAGTACCCAGAGGCACCGGGATGTAAGTGTCGGAGGCGTTGCCCCCACGCTGTCCTTTACCCCGGCCGTGCTCGCCGCGCTCCACATAAAAAGTGCTGTTGAACTTCAGGTGCATCAGTGTGTTCAGCGAACGGTCACCAACAATGTAGGCGCTGCCGCCATCACCGCCATCGCCGCCGTTGGGGCCACCCCTGGGCCGGGACTTTTCTCGAAGGAAACTTACGCAGCCATTCCCCCCGTCCCCGGCCTTAATATTTAATCTAACTGTATCGATCATAAATTAATATGCTTACTTAATAATTATACTAATAGGGTTGATATGCCGGATAACTGTGCTCAGCCCTGTTTGGCAAATGGTTCACCAGACCTATTCTAACATGGAGAACCAGCCGGAAACGGTGGGTAAGTGTCTGGGATATGTTGATAACTTCTGGCCGTGGCCTGAGGTCGGGAAAAAGAGGGCCGAGGATACCAATAGGCGTCAACCAGGGACCAGCTATTGTCCACCTGGGATACCTGAGTTATCCACATCTCTCTTGAGTTATCAACTGAAATCCGGGAGTTATCAACACTGACCGGTAAGCTGGGCGGTCAGTCCAGCTTGAACCGCTTGAAAGACTCGGCGTACTTCATCCCCACCTGCGTTCCAATGTCGCTGCGCCACTGCCGCATAAACCGCTCGGCCTCCGCTGCATCAACCTGGCTCTTGTGCTCCTTCAGGGCGGCGATGGAGGTCTCGATGTAGTCGGTAACGTCCACGTACTGGTCGGCCTGGTCCCGGTCCATCACCCACACCTCTTTAACCCGGTGGGGTTCCAGCCCCTCAGCCAGCAGTTCCGGGAAGGTGAGCCGGTCCCGAGACGACGGGAAGGCCGCCGCCAGGGCCGCTTCGCCGGAGGCAAAGTGGTCGGGATGGCCGATGTAGCCGTTGCCGGTAAGCGTCCGGCTGGGTCCCATGCAGATCAGCACGTCGGGCTGGTAGCGGCGGATCTCCCGGGCAATGTCCCGGCGCAGCTCCAACGTGGGTTGGAGCATGGCATCCTCGTAACCCAAAAACACCACTTCGCGCAGGCCCAGCACCTTGCCGGCGTTGAGCTGCTCCTGCTTGCGCATCCTCACCAGCTCCTGGCTGGTCATCTCCCGGTCGTCGCTGCCCTTGCTGCCGTCGGTGCACAGCACGTAGACCACCTC
This sequence comes from Dehalococcoidia bacterium, assembly GCA_035714945.1. GTDB lineage: Bacteria > Chloroflexota > Dehalococcoidia > Lucifugimonadales > UBA3495 > Casp-Chloro-G3. Next base: position 13,040 of record DASTLM010000079.1, read on the forward strand.
CCAGCCCTGGGCGCACCACCTGGCCACCGTTCCGGAGCAGCCCCATTCGGCGTCGTCGGCGTGGGCCACCACCACCATGCCCCGCCGGTACTGTTGTTGAGTTTCCGCCATCAATCTTCGTCTCCGTGAACCGGTCTCAACCCACCAGCAGGCCGGCCCCGGGAC
>DASTLM010000080.1:0-2480 GCA_035714945.1 Dehalococcoidia bacterium
CGGACCACGGCGTCGCCTTCGAATGCCGCCTGCTGGTGGACACCGGCGACGACACCGCCGCCTGGCATACCGGTCCGGCCACCCAGCTTTTCACCACCGATACCGTGGTCGAAGGCGTCCACTCCACCCGTCGGACCACTCCCTGGAGGGACCTGGGCTGGAAGTCGCTGGCTGCCAACATCAGCGATATCGCCGCGATGGGCGGTCTGCCCCTGTACGCGCTGGTCACCCTGGGCCTGCCGCCAGAAACCGAGATTGCCGACCTGGACGAACTTTATCGGGGTATGCTGGAAATCGGCAACAAATACGGCGTGGGTATCGTCGGTGGCGACCTGGTGCGCTCCCCGGTGGTATTCATCACGGTGGCCCTCACTGGCGTGCAAAGGGGAGGGTCGATGCTGCGTACTACCGCCAGACCCGGCGATGTGCTGGCGGTCACCGGCTACCTGGGAGGCTCCAGTGGCGGTCTCAGGCTGATGCAAGAGCAGGTCAAGGCATCACCAGAAGCCACCAGGTATTTACGTAAAGTCCACCGGCGCCCGGTGCCGGACGTTGCGGCGGGGCAGATCCTGATGGAAGCCGGCGTGGTGACAGCAATGGACATCAGCGACGGCCTGTCCGATGACCTGTCCAAGCTCTGCCTGGCCAGCGGAGTCTCGGCGCGAATTTTCGCGGACCGAATTCCGAAACATTCATTACTCAAAGAAGTTTTTCCAGATCATTATCTGGACCTGGCTCTCAATGGCGGCGAAGACTACAAGCTGCTGTTCACCGCCCCCCCAGCGGTGATGGAACGGGTGATGACTCAATTGCCAGAAGGAGCCTCCGCCATTGGACAGATAACCCCCGGCGAGCCAGGGAGGGTCGTCATTGTAGATTCCGCAGGAACCGAAACCGTTGCCGCCCGCCACGGCTGGGACCATTTCTCCGGATCATGACCACCAGCTGGTCGATCCATACCTGCAGTCCCGAAGCGACCCAACAAGTGGGCCGAATCATCGGTGAGCAGGCCCAACCCGGTGATATATACTTGTTGACCGGGCCCCTGGGCGCGGGCAAGACCTGCCTCACCCAGGGCATCGCCCGGGGCCTGGGAGTGGCCGGACATCCGCGTAGCCCGACCTTCGTGTTAATGACCCACTATCCGGGGAGACTCACCCTGCACCACATGGACCTGTATCGAATCAACGACCCGCTGGAGGCCTGGGACCTGGGCCTGGAGGAGTATCTCTCGGGCGATGGTGTTTGCGTAATCGAGTGGGCCGACCAGGCAGCAGAGCTCTTTGCTGAGGACGCTTTGTGGATTAATCTGGACTACGCCATCCTTCGACCGGCACCGGCAGAACCGGCCATTGGTGTTGACGCTGGGGTCTCGGCTGGGGTCAGGACCGGGCTGGCCGAATCAGGCGCAGCAGTGAGCCCTCGTACCATAACCTTCAGCCAACACTCCCCGCGTTTCGCCTCGCTTTTGGACCAACTCTCAAGCGTATTCCCCAAGATCGAGATTGACTCCTAAATGCTGCTGGCCATCGACACTTCCACCCGATACGCCGCGGTAGCCGTTGCCGACGATGAGCGAATACTGGCCTTTCGTGGCTGGTACTCCAGGAGCAGCCACACTGCCCAGTTGATGCCCGCCATATCCGAAACCCTCCAGGAATTGAAGCTAGCGGTCAGCGATCTGGCTGGAATCGCCGTCGCGCTGGGGCCCGGAGGCTTCAGCGCCCTGAGGGTGGGTCTGAGTGTCGCCAAAGCCTTGGCAATGGCCAGCAAGAAGCCGCTGGTGGGCATCGGCACCCTGGACCTGGAGGCCCGGCCTTACCTGGGCCTCGGATTGCCGGTGTGCGCCTTATTGGACTCAGGAAGAAAAGAAGTGGCATCGGCCCTCTTCAGAATTGACGGAACCCGTTCCAGGGCTGATGCCATCTCCCCAGCCGGCGAGTTGCTCCCTGAGGTGACGCAACCGACGATTTTCTGCGGTGAAGGAGTGGCCAACTGGGAGTCGCTATTCATCGAAGCCCTGGGGAGCCTGGCCCTGGTGGTCCAGGAATCACCGGCTGGGCGAATAGGTTCATTGGCTGAACTGGGCAGGCGGCGGCTGAATGCCGCCGAATACGATGATCTGGCCCGGCTCCAACCCCACTACTTGAGGATGCCCAGTATTGGCGGGCCGAAACGCCGGGACCTGATTCCCCAAATATATTAGCCGCTCATCGGCGGAGGCTTTGCCTGGCGTGGGACATCCTCGTACCGATTTGACCCAGACTTGGATTTGAGGCCAATGCTTTGACCAGCGTTTCGGGCAGGGCTTTGATCGATAATCAAAGGCTAGCAAATCAAATCACTTTTAGTACATCCATCCTATTGCCAGATCGTGAAAAAAGGCGCATACTAGCGGCGTTATTTCCTGGTGGTTCTAGCGGGGCGGACCCACCCGTTCCCATCCCGAACACGGTAGTGAAACGCCCCAGCGCCGACGA
>DASTLM010000081.1:0-2563 GCA_035714945.1 Dehalococcoidia bacterium
CGCCGGTCCAGCCGATGGTGAAGACAACCCGCAGCGAGCCTGCCGGCACCGCCGCGCTGATTGCCTGGGTCTGGCCGGGCAGTATCAGACTGTCAGTCTGGCTCAAGTTGCAGCGATGGGCCAGGATAACGGCGCAGCCGACCAACTGCTGCTGGCGGGGAGTTGCTACCTTCCAGATTTCGCCGTGGCCCGCGTTCATGATTTGCTGGTGAAAGCGACTGCCTCGGATCTGGGTCCACTGCGGGACCACCGGTCCGTTGGCGGCGTCAAGGGTATAGAAGGCAACCTGGTAATTGTCGTTGCTAAAGGGCAGGGCCGCCCCTCTGGCCAGCAGGGCGGTGGCGCCGGTATCCTCCCACTCGGCAAGGTCCGGAATTCCGCCACAATTTTCGACCAGAGCCAGCCACAGCTCGAGTTGTGGCACCCCAATATCCTCTCCGAAGGGAATGCCCTCCGGGAAGCTGTCAAAGGTGATCACCGAGGCGATGCGGTCTCGGACGAAGTCCGGGTCGTCCTGTATTAGCTTGCCGACAAAATACGAGGCAATCAAGCCCCCCTGGCTGTGGGCCACCAGGGTAACCCTGGCTTCAGGGTACTTGATGGCCACGTTTTCCACCAGTTCCTTCAACCGGCCGAAGTAGGCCCCGCTGATGTCACCGGATGCAGGGCAGGAATCCGGTTTCGAGTATTCGGGGACGGTATCATTTTCATTGCAATAATTGGCGCTGTAGCTGAAATAGGCGTAGTCCACCACGGCTACTTCGGATTTAACCAGCGGGTCCGTCTGGAGGTAGTCCTCCAGCCATGATGGCGCCTGGTCCAGAAAACCCTGGCCGTCGGGGCAATCGCTGTGGCTGGCGATACCCTGCAGGAAAACTACGACCCGCTGGGGCGGCCCCACGCTGACCGGGATGGCCGGGGGCAGGGAAGGGGCCGGCAATGAGACCTTTTGCCCTCGCTGCCCGCGGTGGAACTTGATCCGGGTCCCGGGACCGGTCCCACCGGGAACCGGCGGCCTCGGCCCCAGGTCCGTCCTGGCCTCGCCCTGGGCCGAGGCGATGATGATCCGCTGGGGTAGCTGCTGGTCGAACCCGGCCGGGGGTACGGCGCTGGTGGTGGCGGCGGACTGGGCGCTGGCGATGATGATTCTGGGGGCCTCCGGCGGGACCCCTGGGATATCGGGCTGGACCACGTTCTCCAGTCGGCTGCTACTTTCGCCGGAGATGACAATGCCGGGTTGCTGGGCAAAGGCGGTATTGGAGTTCAACCAGAAGCTGAACAACGCTAGCAAAGCCGTAGCGAAAGCCCCGGATATGACGAGTATTCTCAAGGACACGGCTGAACCTTACGGCGTGGGAATATACAGCAATGAAATGGCCACGCTGACATTGGTGCGGTCTCTAGACCAATCGACGGTGTGGAGCGTGTCGGGGTTCAGGGTGGTAACCGGAATGGTGTTGTAGAAGGTGCCGTTTTCGTTGCAGCCCCGGGAATCGATGATAACCCCATCGATGGTGAGACGAGAAAAAGCACCGCCGCAAGCCGCGTCAGTCACAAAGTGCGAATAGCTCCGTTCAAAGACCACATACTGGCTGGGAATGGTCAGGTCGAAGCTGTCGTTGGAATCGATGATGAGCAGCCATTCGGTGGCCGTCGGAAACTCGAAATCGTAGAAGCCAACGTTCTGGACCGGCACGCCGGCGTGGGCGGCCACCGTGCTGAGGGCCTGTTGCAACTTGTGCTCGCCGGGACCGGCGTGGGCGTCCCAATGGACTACCTGGGCCACCGGGCTGCCCCGTTTGTAGTAGGCGATGATCCAGCCGTCCTTATGGACGAAAACGTGAGCGTCTTCGACTTCGGGATGATCCGGGACCGGCACCGAGCCGATCAGCCAGTCCGGGTTCTCCCGCTCCACCGTGCGGAAGGCGTTCCTGGCGTCGCTCAGGTTGATGGTTGACCCGACGTCGATGTAGGCGCTCATGCCGGCTTCCTGGTCCAGAAACGATCCGGTCTGGGCGATGGCCGGTCTGACCAGGGAAATACCGCCGGGAATCGAGAAACCCACCCCATCGCCCGAGCCCCGGCCGGCAAAGTATCCGGAAGCGGCGACTACCGCAACCGCGAACATTCCTGCCAACAGGGCCAGTTTCCGATTCATCATGCCCTCCCGTCAAGACCAGATTCACCACATTTATTGGAGATCAAGCGAGCATTGGAGTTACATAACGTGTGAAGATTTTGCGGATTATATTGTCATTGCGTACTAAATGCAAGTGACTCAGCCGGTGGGGGAATGGGCACCGTCAGCTGCGGCGATCACCCGGGGCCCAATCAAGTATCGTCGCGATCAGGCAGCGACTATATTGACAACCTTGCCGGTCAGATTTACGATTTATTCTCTTATAGATCAATAAGACGTCTGCAATCTGTCTCAGATGATCAATTAGTTGATACGTAGTATCATGATTTTCACGATGGAGGAAGCCGGTGCATATTGAGACTATGTATCAAGTAATCTGGTCACTGATACGGCGGGCAACTCCTGCCGGGTCAGGCCCGGGAC
>DASTLM010000082.1:0-7065 GCA_035714945.1 Dehalococcoidia bacterium
CCACCGGCGCGATATAATTGTGCTGATCCCACGGAGAGTAACCGGGAGTGCTACGGTGTTGGCACCACTGCCTCGCCCGGGACTGATTCGCAGCATCCGGAGTTACACCGCGACCCCGGGGCATCTTGGAATGTCCCCGATCTGTTTTTCGGCCATTGCCAACGGGGTAGAAAATGACGCAAGCCAGGGCCCCCAAACCTTCCAGCAAACCTTCCGGCAAACCTTCCGGCAGACCTTCCGGCAGACCTTCCAGAAGGAAGGATTCCAAACCCCCGGCCCAGGCTGATGGCCTGCCCCAAGGTCTAACGCCGCGAGACCTGCTGGACCAATACCGCAAAATGGTGCTGGTGCGCGCCATGGACGAGCGCATCTGGCTGCTGAACCGTCAGGGCAAGGTGCCTATTGCCGCCTCGGCCCAGGGCCACGAAGCCGCCCAACTGGGCAGCCTGCTGGCGGCCCAGAAAGACGGGGACTATTTCCTCTTCCCCTATTACCGCGACCTGGGCATAAAAATGGGCGTGGGCCTGACCCCCACCGAGGTTATGAAATCCTTCATGGGCAAGGCTGGCGAACCCTACAGCAACGCCCGCCAGTTCCCGCTGCAGGGGGCCGATCTAAAGCACAACATTATTCAGATATCCAATGTGGTCGCCGCCGGCTTGACCCAGGCGGTGGGCTACGCGCTGGGCTGTCGTATGATGGGCGACGATACCGTCGTGCTGGTCTATTTTGGCGACGGAGCCTCCAGCCAGGGCGAGACCCACGAGGCCATGAACTTCTCCGGAGTACACAAACTGCCGGTGGTGTTCATCTGTGAAAACAACCGCTACGCCATCTCGGTGCCCCAAGCCAGCCAGATGGCCATCGCCGATGTCGCCAGCCGTGCCGAGGCCTACGGCTTCCCCGGAGTGGTGGTGGACGGCATGGACCTGGTGCAGGTCTACGAAGCCACCCGGGAAGCCATCATCCACGCTCGTGCTGAAGGCCCCGTGCTTTTGGAAATGAAGGTGGAGCGGTTCATGCCCCACACCACCGACGACGATGACCGCCGCTACCGGCCGGCGGACGAGGTGGCAATCTTGCGTCAGCGTGACCCGGTCATAACCCTGACCGCTTACCTGATCGAAGAGGGTTTTCTCACCCGGGAACAGGTCAAGGAGATTGAAGCGGAAGCGAGGCGCGCCATCGATGAGGCCACCGACGCCGCTGACGCCGCGGCGCCTCCCGACCCGTCAACCCTGCTGGATAACCTGTTTGTCGATTAGGTTGGCCGGATGAAAGAGAATAGATGGCCGTTCAGAGCGTAATCGAAGCGGTCCGCGAGGCGATGCGAGAAGAGATGCGTCGCGACGCCAGGGTCTTCGTGATGGGCGAGGACGTGGGCAAACGCGGCGGCGTCTTTCTTTCCACCCAGGGGTTTATCGAAGAGTTCGGCCAGTCCCGGGTAATTGATACTCCCCTGGCCGAAGCGTCCATCATGGGCATCGCTCTGGGCGCGGCGTTTCGGGGCCTGCGCCCCATCCCGGAGGTCCAATTCTCCGACTTCCTCTGGCCCAGCGTCAACCAGCTGGTTGGCGAGGCGTCGCGAGTCTGCTATGGCACCGACGGCCACCTGTCGGTCCCGATGGTGGTGCGCATCCCCTACGGCGGAGGGGTTCGCGGCGGGCTGTTTCACTCCCAGAACGTGGAGGCCCTGTTCTTCCACACCCCGGGCCTGAAAGTGGTCGCACCGGCCACGCCCTACGACGCCAAGGGACTGCTGAAGTCGGCCATCCGCGACAACAATCCGGTGATCTTCCTGGAACACAAAAAGACCTACCGGATGGTGCGCGGCGAAGTGCCGGAAACCGAGTACCTGCTGCCCCTTGGCATCGCCGACGTCAAGCGTGCCGGCTCCAACCTGACCCTGGTCAGCTACGGACTGATGCTTCACTACTGCCTGGAAGCGGCGGAAGTGGTTTTCGGTGAGGGAATCGACGTTGAAGTGGTGGACCTGCGCAGCCTGCGGCCTCTGGATAAAGAGACCATCCTGGCATCGGTGAAGCAGACCGGCAAGCTGATGGTGGTGCACGAGGACAACCTGACCGGCGGCGTGGGCGCCGAGGTGGCGGCGCTGGCAGCCGATGAAGCCTTTGGGTACCTGGACGGGCCGGTCACCCGCCTTTGCGGCCCGGACATCCCCACCATGCCCTTTGCCCAGACGCTGGAGGACGCTTACCTGCCCAACACCGAAAAGATTGCCGCGGCAATACGGAAGCTGGCGGCGTATTAACTTGATGAAATTCCGGAGGGTGAAATTCCGGGGGATGGTAACACTTGGGGATGGTAACACTTGGCCCTGATAATTGAGCTCCCTCAGGTCGGCGAATCGGTGGTCGAAGGTACCATTGGCAAGTGGCTGAAGCAGCCCGGCGACCAGATCGAGAAGTACGACCCGCTGGTGGAAGTGGTAACCGACAAAGTGACGATGGAGCTGCCTTCGCCGGTCTCCGGCAAGCTGCTGCGCATTCTGGCCCAGGAAGGGGAGACCATACCGATGGGCGCGCCCATCGCCGAAGTAGAAACCCCGGACGTCAAAGAAACTCCTGGCGTCATAGGGACCCCTGACGTCATGAAAGCAATCGCCCCGGCGACTCCCCCAGCAGCCCTCGCCGCCACCCCTCCCGCCAGAGCCAGCACCACCGGCTATCTGGTCAAGGACTTGAAGCAGGTCGGCCCCACTGGCGCTGGCGTCGAAGCTGGGCCACCCCCGCCGGTGGCAGCGACACCGGCGGCTTCAGTGACTGCGGCGCCGGCCCGACCTGATGCACCCCCGGCGGCTGAACCGGCCCGCCTCTCACCGGCAGTGCGGCGGTTGGCCCGGGAACACGGCATTGACCTGTCCCGGTTGGCGGGCACCGGCATGGGCGGCCGCATCACCCGCGACGACGTTCTGAGACACCTGGATTCCGGCCCGGTCCGGACCGCCGCTCCACCAGCATCGATGGTCACGCCGCCTCCGGCGTCCCGGACGAAGGAAATTGCTAAGGAGATTGCCGTCGAAATTGCCGACGTAACTGCCGGCGAAGAGCACATCCCCCTGACGCCGGTGCGCCGCATGATCGCCGAGGCGATGGTCCGCAGCGTGACCCAGATACCTCACGCCTGGAGCACCATTGAGGTTGATGTCACCAGCCTGGTGTCGCTCAGGAACGGCTTGCGAAATGGCTTCCAGGCAAGAGAAGGCGTCGATCTGACCTACCTGCCCTTCATCATCAAGATGGTGGTGGAAGCTCTGCGGGAGAACCCCACCCTCAACGCCACCTGGGGCGGGGATAAAATCATCCTGAAAAGGCGCATCAACCTGGGCATCGCCGTGGCCGGGCCCCAGGGCCTGATCGTGCCGGTGATCCACGACGCCGACCGTCTCAGCATCGCCGGGCTGGCCCATGCGTTGGCCGACCTGACCAGCCGCGTCCGACAGAAGAAACTGACCCTGGGGGACGTTCAGGGCGGCAGCTTCACCCTGAACAATACCGGCGTGCTGGGTTCGACCCTGTCGCAGCCCATCATCAACTACCCTCAGGCGGCCATCCTGACCACCGAGGCCATCCAGAAACGGCCAGTGGTGATCAACGACGCCATCGCCATCCGGTCGATGATGAACCTCTGCCTGTCCTTCGACCACCGCATCAACGACGGGGCCGAGTCCAGCGCGTTTCTGCAGTCGGTGAAGCGCCGCATCGAGGCCATCGACGCCGATACGTCCGTCTACTAGCAAATTGATGAAAAACCCTTTTCGACCATCCCCCTACCCCTTCCTGACCAGGAAGGGGGCGGCAATTGTATCTGGGGGACACCCCCAGACCCCGGCCAAAGGGGCTTCGCCCCTCTGGACCCCCCCTTTTTCAGCACCCTGCCAGGCGCTTATGCCTCCGCCTACCTGCCGCGTAATCCAACTGGGGACAGTTGACTACCGCCGGGCCTGGGACCTGCAGGTCGAGCTGGCCCGGGAGGTCCACGATGGCCGGCAGCCCAACACCCTGCTGCTGCTGGAACACTCCCATGTGTACACCAGGGGACGCTTGAGCCGGCCGGAGCACCTGCTGCTGACCCCGGCCCAGCTAATTCAGCGGGGCATTGAACTGGTGGAAACGGACCGGGGCGGCCAGATTACCTACCACGGCCCCGGTCAACTGGTCGCCTACCCGGTGGTTGACCTGCGGGACTGGGGCGGCCCGCTGAAGTACGTGCGGGCGCTGGAGCAGATTATCATCCAGTCGCTGGCCAGCTTCGGTATCGCCGCCGGACTGGTGGAGGGGCTGACCGGCGTGTGGGCCGGCGAACGAAAGATTGCCGCCATCGGCGTGAAGATCAGCCGGGGAGTGGCCCACCACGGGTTCGCCATCAACGTGGACCCCGACCTGTCCTACTTCGACCACATCGTCCCCTGCGGTATCAGCGACCGGGCGGTCACTTCCATACAACAGATTTTAGGGCAAAAAGCTTCCGGACAAAAAGCTTCCGGACAGCAAGCTTCCGGACAGCAAGCTTCCGGAGGCGCGGTAGACCCGGCAGCGGTGCGCTACAGCGTCGCGTACCATTTCGGTCAGGGCATGGGGTTTCGAATGGTCGAGGCGTCAGGCAGCGACCCGGCAGGGACGGGCTGATGGCCGCTAATGGACCGGTAGTCCAGCGAGGGTGCCCGGCGTAGACTCCTCAGAATCACATCGTGGAACGGTCCAACAGTTAAAACTTTCCCATGCTATGTCCACCAAACCTAACCACTTGACCGCCCACTCCATGATTTACAGGTTAATCACATTCTTATCACAGATAGGCCACCCGCATCCGGGCAAACTGCGTGTTAGGATTCCCCGTGTCAGTCGGTGCCGGCCCGGCTTCAGACCTGAATGCCTCCTCGATGGAATGGTCGATGGGATGGTCAACTTCTGGATAATTCGGTTCACTATATCGGATAAGGAGTGGCTCAATGTACGATTATCTGGCAAAACCAACGCGAACCGCGGTCGCCCTGGAGCAGGTCCGAAATGGCATTCTGCAAGCGTCGGGCAAAGGGGATAAACTGAATCCCGCGGTCCAACGGCGTCTTGAGCGGAGCCTGGGCGCGGACCTGTCCAACGTTCGAGTCCATACTGACAACCTGGCCGACCGGCTGGCCAGTTCCGTTGCTGCCATGGCATTCACCAGCGGCTCCGATATCTTCTTCCGCTCCGGCAGGTATGACCCGGACTCGCCGGAGGGACTGCGACTGCTGGCCCACGAGGCCGCCCATGTTGTGCAGCAGGCCAGTGGGGTTGCTCCAATTGGGCCGGTCAGCCCGCGGATATCGCTATCAATTGGCTCATCAAATAGCCCGTACGAGCTGGCCGCGGACTGTGCCGCCCAACGGGTGATGTCGGGAATACCCGCATCTCGAGACGCGCAGTCCGGTGATTCAGCCGCCCTGGGAGAGACACCCCAGGTGCTGGTCCAGAGGCACGCTTCCTGGGAGCACCGGCTGCTGGGAGATGCCCGGCCGGTAGACCTCAATGCGATCGCCAAAAAGATGTCCAACCGGAAGCAATTGCTTCAGACCGAACTGCAGTTTCTGGAATTGTGGAAGAACAATCCGGATGTCACTCCCCAACAGATCAAAGCCGTGTACCCGGACATCCGCACCGTGACTCTGGAGAAAAGCCAGATGGTGGTTACCTACGGCGAGTTGAACACCTTGCCCGACTATATGGCGAATCCCACGGTCCTCGACGCCCAGCCCCGGAATATCCTGTTGCCGATACTGCAAGCCGTGCGGCAAGAGGGCTACAACAGAATCAATGGGTTGCTGGGCCACTCCTCACCCACCAGCTTCAAGGATGCCGTATCCATCAACACCGGCTGGTCTTTCATTGACCTGCTTCTGGAGACCAAGGCGATCGACGATTTGACCTGGGACCTGGGGCCAAACCATACCAATCACTACCTGGCACTGGTGGCCCGCAACGCCTGTCATTTCGCGCCATTTTCCTGGTACCGCTGGGAGGAGTACTACACGATAGCCCGCAATCTGGCGCGGCAAGCATACCAGGAGCTGGACTCGGCCAGCAAGAAACAACTTACCTATGACGCCTGGATGAACCATGGCTACGCCGACCACTTTGTGCAAGACTCCTTCGCTGCCGGCCATCTGGTGAACAAGACCCTGGTAATGCAATGGTTCCTGGAATTTGCGGTCTCCGGCGTGACCGGCGACTGGTGGGCTCGCACCTGGATCGCCGATTGGAACAAGGTGAAAAACGTGACGGCGGCGCAGCAGCCCGGCCTGGCGGGGCGGCAACTCTATAATCCATCAAACCCCGGCAGTACCAGAGACCCTCAAACTGCCGAAGAACAGCCGGCGCTGCGACAGCGGATGAATGTGTCCGGGGTGCGTCCTTCCGGGCCCATCAACCAGACCACTGCCTATCAGGACTACCTGGCTTTTCTGGACAGCACCGTATGCCAGGCCGCTTCGGGAGTTCTCCACGATCACTTCAATGCCAACTCACTGTGGGTTACATCGCCGTCCCACGCGACGCCCTACCAGATCTGGGGTGACGACACAATGCTCAACGGTGGTGATGGAGTTGAAATTGCCGGCGAGACCGCGCAGATGTCGCAACAGTCCATCCTGGACATTCTAGGTTCGGGCCAGAGCTCAATTACCGCCCAGCAAATTCGCGACCGGCTCCCCAATACCGCGGCCGATACCCAGAGCGCCCCACAACAGGCGCTGGAACAATGGAACGATAGCCAGAAGAATCTGGCGATGACCGACCTTTTCTACAAAGTACACTACTATTTGATGAGCGCGAGGCCCAGGATCGGATACGTGTCCCAGGACCAGGGGGCCATTCCAGCAACTTCAACCATCCATTTCAAAGGTTCCGACGGTTCGTATGCGGAAGTGAAGAACAGCAGCACCATCGGCACACCCACCCAGATCACGGTTGAGGTCCAGATCCGGGCCGACAGCTTCAATCCAGGCAACTGGCAGGATGCCATCGTATCCAAGCACGGTGAGCGGCAGGGCTGGGAAATCCGGGT
>DASTLM010000083.1:0-1911 GCA_035714945.1 Dehalococcoidia bacterium
TTGCCAAAAACACCGATGGAGCGTTTGACCAATTCTTCCAGGTTCAAGCAGAGCCTGGTGTCCATATCCAGGGGACTGCCAATCCAAAAGTGATGGCCGTCCTCCTGTCCGAATATCGTCGCCACGTCCTGCTCGGAGGCGGCATAGGCCCGGGAGAAGTGGCCTGGAATGCTCTTGGCCGCCACCGGTCCGTCCTGATGGTCTCCGCCTACGGTGGGCATGGTCAGGTTGGGCAAAACGGAGATGGTGCCGTAGGCGACGGTACCGGAAATTACCTGGGCGATAAAGGGGTCGTCTACCTCGGGCGGGGTGTGCTTCAGACGGGGGTCGCTGCTGCCCAACTCAATGTCGGTCACCACGCCAAAGAACCGCTGTCGGGCCCCCTGGATGGTTACAAAGGAGCCGACCTTGATGTCCTCGACGGAGACCGGACCCCGGCTGTCCAGCCGAATCTCGACGCCCTGACTCAGGGAACCGCCGACCACCTGCCCCAGGCCCGGTCCGGCCAGCCTGGGACCCTCCGCCGGCGGGTGGCTGTCCTGGAACCCGTTGGTCATGCGGTTATTCTCCTCAGGATGGCGTTGATGCGGGGCAAATCTCCCGATAGTTCAGTGGCCAGCACTCGCCCAGCCCGGACCATCACCGCCTGGCGATCGGAACTGGCGGCAGAAGCCGCGATGACGCAGGCCCCGATTACTTCGTCGGAAGCCGCGGCACCGGCCCGGATCAGGAGGTGCAAGAAGTCCAGGTTTTCGGCAAAAACCGAAACCTCGTCAGGACTGCAGGTGTGTACAAAAGAATGGACTCTTGGCGGCAGCGGCGGCAGGTGCTGGTAAAAGAGCTCTTCTGCCTGATGCCCCACGATCAAAGTTTCGAAACGGGAGGTGAGCAGCCGGGAAATCTGGGGATTGTCCCGATAGATCTCCTCTTCGGTCGCAGCGTATTCTCCCCGGGCCAGCACCGGGCGGCTGGGATCTAAAGGCTCGGTACGGACCTGGCACACCACCCCGTAAATCGCCGGGGAACCGGCGCGGACAAACTGCCCAATGGCTGGAGCGCAATATAGTTGGTAGCTTTGGGCCACGAAAGAGTTGGAGTTGGCGGATATTACTTCGCCAACTCTCTGGGGTGGCTTCATATTGGATACTGCTCGGATACCGCCATAACATCCCAGGGACCAGAAGGCTACTGCTGGTCCCTAATTATACCGGGTTGGGAGTATCCTGTCCGTCGGTAATGGTCATGGCTTTGGCTAATCTCAGGCCGGCAACCACCCAGTTACCGGGATTCCTCTCTCAATTGCCTGACTCGCTCAAGACCTAGATCAACCTGCTGCCGTATCGTTTTTCTGATTTCCGCGCCCGGTTTGGGAGCCAGCAGCAACCCTACGGCCATTCCTACTGCCGCACCGACAACAAACCCCACCAGCAGTCCAGAGTTATTGTGATCCTGATACACCTTTCCATCTCCCAGATCAAAATAGCGTTACCAGCGGTCATTCGGCAACCGAAGATGACCACTGAGCTTGAAAATGAAGAAACCTGGACAGCCTATCCAGTCCCTCTCCACTCAATTCTAGCATATACCTGCGCCGGTTAGATTCAAGCCGGCGCATTCGACCGGGCAATTGCATCTTCCTGAAGGCAGACTATCCGCTAGCAAATCCTGGGACGTCTGAGCCATACCGTCTTTCCGGCGGAAGCCGGAACCCAGGGGAATATAACTAGACACCGCCTTCCGCCGGTGTGACGGGTGACCCGCTACGAGGTAAGCTGCAATTGCCCTGCGCCCTTGAGGGGCAGGGCGATTCTTGACACTAACCGCAGGTCCCCTTACAATTTAGCTGCCATCCACCCATACCGTGGGGGCTGAGCACCAACATCCCCACTTGAGCTATTTCAGTGGGCCGCT
>DASTLM010000084.1:0-3775 GCA_035714945.1 Dehalococcoidia bacterium
AGCCAATCGTCTCGGTAGATCATAACCCGGAGACTATTTCCGTCTTCAAATTCAAGATTTCCAGGTCCGGGCGCGATTCCTCCACAAAAGACACCATTTTGGACATCATCTCGTGGGCATGGCTGACATCGTTGCTAACACAGCATATAACCAGGCCCAACCTTTGCCACAACTGCCCGTCGGCGTCCTCTGCCACCGCAACATTGAATTGATTGCGGATTCGGGAAGTCAAAGAGCGCGCCACCTGGCGCCGGTCCTTCAGGCTCTGCGATTCTGGCAGGCGCAATTCCAATCGACATACTCCAATATGCACGCTAACCTCCCGAAGATACCTCCCGGGAAACGATGGCGGGACGGCTCCGCCCGAAGATTCGATACCCGAAAGTTCCCGGGGTCAACAAGATTGTGAACGAATTCGCAAGTTATACTTGACTGACCAATATACACGTTATAGATTATAGGACTGGGAGGCTGAATTAATACTATGGGATGCATACATTATACTTTCTTACCCCAATAGATTTCCTCTACTCTTGCGCTCTGCTTTCATGATGCAGGGAAAGGAGGCATATTCTCCAATGGCGAATATTTCGCCATCTCGATGGGATGATCAAAGCGCAGTCCCGGAAGTAGTGATCAGCAGGCTGCCTCAATACGTCCGCGTCCTCAAACAGTTGTTGTCCGATGGAGTGCAGGTGGCCAACTCCCAGCAGTTGGGGCACCAGCTCCAGGTAACGCCGGCGCAGATACGCAAAGACTTGAGCTACTTTGGCCGCTTCGGCAAGCAGGGCCGAGGCTACAGTGTCCGCCGTTTGTTGGAGGAGCTGCAGTTGATTCTGGGACTCAACGAGCAATGGAACGTGGTGGTTATTGGCGTTGGCCGCCTGGGCAAAGCCATTCTCAGCTACCCGGGATTCACCCCAGACGGGTTTCACATCGTGGCGGCCCTGGACAACAATCCCAGGCTGATCGGGCAGGAGGTTGAAGGGATAATAGTCAGGCCAGTTGAGGATCTGGACACGGTGGTCAAGGAACAGAATATTACGATTGCGGTGGTCGCCGTTCCCAGTCGGTTTACTCAACAGGTGATTGATAAGCTGGTGGCGTGTGGTGTGCGGGCCATCCTCAACTATGCACCGACTTCACCCCAGGTTCCGGAGAGTGTGAAAATTCGCAGCATTGACCCGTTGCTGTCGCTACAGTCGATGACCTACTATTTGACCAACGGCCACGAGTAGCACCTGCCAGCGGGTTTAACACCCGTCTAATGCGGCCGTTCCATTAATGTGGCCGTTCCATCCGCTCCTGAACCCCCGTCCGTCGCCTCCGCCGCGCCACGCCAACCCGGACCTGGGCCCGCCGCAACGAATGCAACGCGTCCTCCAACTGAACATCGGACTCGCGATTGCGAATCCGTTCCTGGGCCCGCTCAACCGCCGCCTGGGCCCGCTGTTCATCAATCTCTTCGGAGTTCTCGGCGGCATCGGCCAGGATGGTCACCTTGTTACCCAACACCTCCATGAAGCCGCCGGTAACCACCAGGTAGGTCTCCACACCGTCTTTACGCACCATCAGTTCGCCGGGTTGGAGGACGGTCATCAGGGGAGCGTGGTGGGGCAGTATCCCCAGCTGACCCTCGATGCCCGGGGCAACCACGACATCAACCTGGTCCAAGTAGACCTGGCGTTCCGCGGTAATGATTTCCAATAGCATTGGAGCCATCAGTAACTCCTAGGCCGCCGCCTGCATCTGCTCGGCTTTCTCAATGGCCTCGTCGATGGTGCCCACCATGTAGAATGCCTGCTCCGGCATTTCGTCATGTTTGCCTTCCAGAATCTCGGCGAAGCCGCGGACCGTCTCCCGCAGGGGCACGTACTTGCCCGGCTGATTGGTGAAGGCCTCAGCCACAAAGAAGGGCTGGGTCAAGAACCGCTGGATCTTGCGAGCCCGGAACACCGCCGTGCGGTCTTCCTCCGATAGCTCCTCGATTCCCAAAATAGCGATTATGTCCTGCAAGTCGCGGTACCGCTGCAAAACCTGCTGCACGCCGCGGGCCACCCGGTAGTGCTCATCACCCACCACGCGCGGTTCCAGAATGCGGGCAAAGGAGGCCAGCGGATCTACCGCCGGATACAGGCCCTGAGAAGCCAGCGACCGCTCCAGCGACACCACTGCGTCCAGGTGACCAAAGGTGGTCACGATCCCCGGATCGGTATAGTCGTCGGCCGGAACGTAGATCGCCTGGAACGACGTGATGGAGCCGGACTTGGTGGAGGTGATCCGCTCCTGTAAAGCGCCCATCTCGGTGCTCAGCGTCGGCTGGTAGCCCACCGCCGACGGCATTCGACCCAACAGCGCCGATACTTCCATACCGGCTAAAATGTACCGGTAGATATTGTCGACGAACAACAGAACATCCTGGTGTTCCTCGTCCCGGAAATACTCCGCCATGGTCAGGCCGGTGAGGCCGATGCGGGCGCGAACGCCCGGGGTCTCGTTCATCTGGCCGAACACCAGCACGGTGCTGGCCAGCACGCCGGAGGCCTGCATTTCATGCCACAGGTCATTGCCTTCCCGGGAGCGCTCTCCCACCCCGGCAAAGACCGACACGCCCTTGTGGACCGCGCCAATGTTGCGGATCAGTTCCTGGATAATCACGGTCTTGCCCACGCCGGCGCCGCCGTAGGCCCCGACCTTGCCGCCCTTGGGGAAGGGGGTTATCAGGTCAAAGACCTTGATACCCGTTTCCAGCAGTTCAATACTGGAGTTCTGGTCTTCAAAGGCGGGAGGCGGCCGGTGGATGGGCCAACGCTGACCGGCTTCCACCGGACCCAGGTTGTCCAGGGGCGTTCCGGTCACGTCAAACAGCCGGCCCAGGGTTTCCGGCCCCACCGGCACCGACACTTTGACCCCGGTATCGGTGACCTCGGTGCCCCGCGCCAGGCCGTCAGTGGTGCCCAGAGCCAGGCAGCGCACCCAATTGTTGCCAATATGCTGCTGGACTTCCAGGACCAGGTTTTTGCCGCTGTTGTTCAGTTGTAACGCATCAAACAATCTGGGCAACTGGTCTGGCGGGAATTCCACATCCACCACTGTGCCGATTACCTGAACAATTTTTCCTGCCATGCATTGACCTCCACCGCACCGGACCGGCAGCACCTTAGCCCTGTGCGTATATCTGTCCGCCCACCAGATCCAGAAGTTCGTTAGTTATGCCGTCCTGGCGAAGCTTGTTCATCACCAGGGTCAGGTCCTCCGATAAAGTATTCGCATTGTCGGTCGCGCTTCGCATGGCCACCATACGAGCCGATTGCTCGCTGGCGATGGCCTCCAGCATGACGTGATAGACCTGCATTTCGACGAACTGGGGCAGCAGGCTACCCAACACGGTGAGGGAATCCGGTTCGTAAATATAGCCCGAGCGGTCGGTGCCACTGAGCGGGGCCGGCTCGACCGGCAGCAATTTTTCCACCACCGGCCGTTGCGACATGGTGGAGAGGAACTGGGAGTAAGCCAGATAGACTTCGTCAACTTCACCTTGCGAGTAAGCCTCTATTACCAGCCTGGAAATGGGCGTGGTATCGGTCAGGGATGGCCGGTCACCCAGGTCGGTAAACACCGCCTGAACGTCTTGACCGGACCGCACCATGAAATCTCGACCCTTGCGGCCGACCACCACGGTTCGCACCGAGACTGCCTGGCCCAGGATGAACTGGCCCACCGCCCGGTTGATGGTCGAGTGCAACCCTCCGGCCAGCCCCCGGTCGGGAGTAAT
>DASTLM010000085.1:0-5506 GCA_035714945.1 Dehalococcoidia bacterium
GGCTCCAGAAGTCCCCTGAGATTCGGCAAGTTAAACTCAGGCCTCAGGTCGTAAGAAAATGTGTGTTCCTTGAGGTCGGTCGCAATTGTGACCAACTGGTTAGCCGGATCAACGCGGGCGATGACGGCCGGGTCCGGCTCACCAATTTTCAGGAGGGTGACATAGGACGTGGTCCGGGCATCTTTGGCATACGTTAGCGCGTAACAGGGAACGGCTATTTCGTACTGCTCAGAGCAAAAACCGTCGACGGGGGAAGTTTCACCCCGGGCAACGGTCAGGGCAATATCGCGCTCCAACAATTGGGAAATGGTGATCATCTGGCCCGGCTTGTCCCCGGTGGCAACCACCTTAAGGCCGTCGCTGGTCAATTCGGCCTGGGGAAACAGGTGAAATTTCTGCTGGTAGGTGTGGGGCAGGTTGGAAACCAGGTTATCGACGATCAGGACCAGATCGTCCTGGATCAGCACCACAGCCCTCCGGTGGATAACCCCGTCATATAAATTATGCTGGGCGGACTGATAAACAAACCCATCACCTTCGTAGAAGGATCCCGGGAATACCTTTTTGGGAATGTCCAAAACGATGCTTCCATTCGCTGCCGTCCGCCAGGTGGTGTCCTGGTCCAATCCGTCAACGACCACGGTATTGTGGGAGGCGGTGCCGTGGAAGTAAGACCTCCAGGGGCCGTCCTCATAGGTGTACAATCCAGAATCCGGCAGCAAGGCAACCCCTTTCGAAAACAGGTGAAAGCTCAGGGCATCAAAGTCGCTGTGATTTGTGCGATATGATCCAACATCGAAGATGATCTGAGTTTGCTCGGCAAAATCCTCCCCGGCGTCCCAACCGGAGCGCATGATAGTCTGTCCCGCTACCGGGAAATGTACGTTGCGTTCTGGTGGCGCCAATCCCTCTGCCCCCTGGGTCAGCACGTACAAAAGGTGAGGATCAGAGGACGCCATTTCCTGATATATTCCGGCCAGTTTGACCTCGCCCGACTGGGAAGCGCCAATAGTTGGAATTCGCAAGTCGGGCTGGATAACATAGGCAGCATAGGACACCATTTTCCCCAATTTTTCCGCTAGAACATCACTAACCGGCAAGTCATTTTGTTCAAGGTAGCGGCGAATCCCCCAATATAGGCCGGTAGTGTACAGGTGATAGTAAGGCGAATTCTCGACCAGAATGCCATCTTGATCCACGATGCGGGAAACCCCATCATCCAATCTCCCCGAGGCGACCAGTGCCCAGCTCTGGGCGCCGGGCAAATCGGGAAAATTAACCGCCAGAATATACAAGGCCAGGGCTTGATTGACGCCGTGATTGTAGTTTGCTTCGTAGTGTGTCTCGTCGGCGAGAAAGTTTCCGTGAGCTTCCAGGGCTTCCAGGACCTTTACTCCAATATCCCGGGGAAGGCCATTGCCCTCCCGAAGTTTCCACCAGGTGTTGACCAGGACCATCGTGCGCCAGGCTGCACCATGTTGGTCCCACGAGTAGGGCCCATCCATGCCATCTTTGGTATAACTATCAATTATTTCCAGAAGCTTCCGGCGGTAAACCTCATCCCCGGTCTCTCGCCAGGCCTGTAACAGCTGCCCGGTGGGCCGGAGGCTGTAAAAGACAAACCGCCAGTATTGTTCCCCATACGGGTCTTCATTCCAGGTAATCGGACCGATCTGGACTGGATCAAATCTGGGAATAGAGTAGGTGTCCTCAATCATCCCATTGGCAATTTCAATATCCCAGTCTTCAAGAGACTCGTAAGCGACCTCCTTGCCACCGGCGGTGCAGGGATAAGTCTCATAGATCTCCAGCCATACTGACGAAGACGCGACCGGCGGGTCGACTTGCCCGGACCGGTCCGGACGGGCACGATTATGCCCGTCATAGCACGACTCCAGGAAGCGACTGGATGGCGGTTGCATTGGTTCCACCCGCGCACTGCCGACGGTTATCTGGGAATGGTTCAGGACCGAATCAAAGGACTTGAATCCGATGGCCCCTCGGTTCAGGACGGGGTCCAAATCCGACGTTTCGACAATCGTGGTATCCGCGATAAGGCAACTAACGTCCTGGCCGACTACCTTGATCCCGAAATCTCCCTCCGATGCTGCAAAAGACCTCCAGCGAGTGCCCCTGGCCAGAGTCGTGGTCACGCCCTTCAGTCGCTGGTCTATTCTGACCGAATCTCCGTTGTAATTGCAGGTGACAAAGTTAGACCGGTCCACCAGCCGGGCAATCAACCCGACATTCTGGCCAACCTGCCCTTCAATCTGGGCTTGAAACCAGTAATCGCGCCAGGAGGAGGAACCCTCCAGAAATGCCGCCCCGCCGGCTGACCCCGCCGAGGATTTCACCAGCAACCCCTGGTCCAGGGTCACCTCTCCCCCGATGGGGACCCAACCCTGGTCATCGACAAACTGGTCGGTGAACGGCAAGTTCTTATCTTTAAAATCCAGGCGGTCCAAGTATCCCTGGATGACCGAAATCGGCCGGGACACGAAGAGGGCAACCACAATAATCAGGAACAACCCCAGCATTGCCGAAACGGCTATAAACTCAATTCGGCTCATCCGGTCATCCCCGGTACCACACCATCTTCTTGATGGTGGCTGCCGAGTAGAAGACGAGCCACGAGAATATCAGCGTCGACATCAGTCCCATCAGCGGTCGATAGATCCATTTGCTGGAGCTCCGGTCATCCAGCTTGAAGGCCAGGCCAAATATCATTCCAATGAACCCGATACCGCCCAGATAGAGAAAAGCTGCGTTGATGTCTCCCTGAATCGGCAGGTAAACCAGATGCCGAAAGGCGATAATCGGGCCGACCCAAACAAATAGAATTCGCAGGTAATATACCAGGGCGGGAATCAGGGGCTTTCGCCAGTAGAACCTGCCGGTAAAGAACATGTTTCGAATAAAACTCTTCTTCCAGCGGACCTGCTGTCGGAGCATTTTGGCAAAGGTATCCGGCACGGCAGTCAACGCCCGGGCAGACTTGCAGTAGACGACCTTCCAGTCCCGCACCGGATAGTCGATCCTGGCGACAAAACGGGAATCACGGTACCTGTCCTTTAATTGCTCACCGATGGCCTGGCTGCCCAGGACGAAGCCGGTTAATGTCCGGTCAGTGGCAAATTTGAACTCCTGCCCCAAAAAGGAATCGTTTTCCCAGGCTGGAACAAAGTTAAAGATCGCCTCTTTGCGGAACACCGCCAGTGGTCCCGACACACAGGTCACCGACCCGAACACGCTCTCAAAGGCCTTCCTGATCGCAAACTGCCCCTCGTACCAGGTGTCCTGCATTCGGGTGACCAGGTTGGTCTCGGCGTTCAATGCCCGGCAATGGCCGCTTACGGCGCCAATCATGGGGTCGTTATTAAAGGCGTCAACTACCCTGGCAATCGCGTCGGGAGCCAGGACCGAATCGCTGTCGGTAAAGGCGAATATTTCCCCCTTCGCCCGCCACATTGCCTTGCCCAGCGCCCGTTTCTTGCCTACATTGGTTTTCAGGTGGATCGCGGTAATCCGACCCTCCCTGGCGTAGGACTCCAGCACCGATTTCGTATCGTCGGTGCTGGCATCGTTAACGATGATAATTTCTATGGCCGGGTAGGTCTGGTCCAGCAGCGAATTGAGGCAATTCTCAATGAGCTTCTGCTCATTCCGTACCGCCACCATACAGCTGACCAGGGGCTTGCGTGCTGACTTCTGGGGTTTGCCCCGGGCGAGGGCAGGGTCCTGATACCGCAACAGCGCCACCAGGAAGGTGGTCAGAATGACGCTGGTTACCAGAATGCCGTAGATATACAGAGGAGTGTACGAATTTTGCGAGGCCGTAATGACCTTGCCGGTCAGAATCACCAGCAGGCTGGCCAGGATTACCAACGGGATTACTCTAGCCTTGATTACCCTGATCATGAGAAATTACTCTGGCTGGACGGCGCCCCTATTGCGAACCAATTCTGGGAAAAATTACCGGGAATAAATACCGGGAAGAATTGGTGCTGAGGCCCAATATATCTAACCAAAAATTTCTCACCAAATTCTCACCAGCAAAACGGCTATCCCCAGGGATCCGTTGATGGGAATATTTATTGCCCAGAAAACTACCCGTGGCCCCCCTTCGCCCTGGCGGGCCGAGGCACATCGTGGGGTGTTGTTGAGGGTGTCTATTATCAACAAGGGAAGCTCAACAAGGGAAGCTCCGGAGGCGCCGGGCCTACTGGTTGGCGGCCGGCAAGCTGGGAGACCGTTGCGGAGTAAGATTAAGATAATGAGGCAGAACGGTCGCCTGATCAATGATCGCCATCTCCAACTGGTCGTTAGTAAGTCCGATCACATCCCGAAGGTTGGCTTTTTCCAGCCGGGCCTCCCGAAGGTTGGCGCCGGCCAAATTGGCGCCCTCCAGGTGGGCTCGCTCCAGATGGGCTCCGGTCAAGTCGGCATTCTTCAAGTTCGCGCCGGTCAAGTCCGATGCTTCCAGATGGGCCCCCTCCAGGCTGGCCCCCTCCAGGTTTGCCCGATCCAGACGGGCTTGAAACAATTCGGCACGCTTCAGCGTCGATCCCTTCAGGTTGGCATCCACCAGGTGCGAATCGGTAAGGTTTGCTTCGTCAAGGTCAGCATTCATTATGGAGGCTCCATCCAGGCTAGCGTTATTCATGACCGCCCCCCGGCAGTGGGCACCATTCAAACTGGCGTGAGATAGATCAGCCCCGGTGAAGTAGGCAGATTCATAATAGGAGTCATCGAGCCGGGCGCATCGGAGCACGGCTTCTTCCAGGTGAGAGCGTTGGCCATGGGACCCGGTGAGGTCGGTACTGGTCAGATTCGCCCCGGCCAGATTGGTCTGGGTCAAGTCAACGTATTGGCACTGGGCTTTTTCAATCGATGCCCCCTGGAGGTTAGCTCCTTGAAGATGAGATTTCCACAACCTTGCTCCCTCCAGATGGGCCAGGGACAAGTCCGACCTCTCCAGATGGGCTTCGGTCAACACAGCCCGTTCCAGATGCGATTCCGACAGGTTCGCCTCCACCAGTTGGGAAAATGACAGATCCGAGTCTATGATCCAGGCTTCTTGAAGGTCTGCACCGTGCAAGTCGGCTCTGACCGCCTTCGCTCCGCCAAGGTAGGCGCGTCTCAGTCTGGCCCGGGAGAGGGAGCTTTCAACGAGATCGGCTCCAGCAAGATTGGACCCCTCGAAATCGGCGCGCTCGAAATGCCCGTGGCTAAGATCGGCCCCCGCCAGATCGGAGTTGCTCAGATCAAGGACCTGGTCCCTGGGCTCCGTTAAGGGGTTGCGACGGCCCAGCACCGTGAGAATCGCCTGGATGTTGGTCGGCATCTGGGCCGGTTCCACCAAACCCTTCGTTCGATGGTCTGGTTCCCACCTGGCCATTTCCCGGACATACGCCGCGAGCACTTCAATAACCTGTCCGTGATTTCTACCGGGAGAATCCTGGGCAATCCGCTCCAGTCCGTATATCCCACCCAAAGAGATTGACAC
>DASTLM010000086.1:0-6475 GCA_035714945.1 Dehalococcoidia bacterium
GATCGATGGAATCTTGATTGATGGAATCTTGATTGATGGAATCTTGATTGATGGAATCTTGATTGATGGAATCTTGATTGATGGAATCTTGATTGATGGAATCTTGATTGATGGAATCTTGATTGATGGAATCTTGATTGATGGAATCCTTGGAATCGCCCGTAAGTCCGGGTATGGGTCGTCCGGTTCACGGCAGCATCCGGCCCGCTGAGCTGCGTCGGCTGGGCCTGGACCCCGCCCGGGTCATCGACTTCAGTGCCAGCGTCAGCCCTCTGGGCCCTCCGCCGGGGCTTTGGGAAGCCCTGAGCCTGGTTGACCTGACCGCCTACCCGGACCCCGAGTGCCTGGAGTTGCGCGAGGCCCTGTCCAGCCATCTGGGAGTTGGCCTGGAGGGCATAATTGTCGGCAACGGCACCACCGAGATCATTCACCTGCTGGCCCGGGCCTATTTGCCTTCGCCCCGGGGCTGCGCCAGTAATTCTGCCCTGCTGCTGAACCCCACCTACGGCGAATACCTCGGCGCATGCCGGTTGGCCGGGGCCAGTACCTTCGCCTTGAACGCCCCCTACGCGTCCGGGTTCCGCTGGGACATACCAGAGGTCCAGGCCCACATCACCGCCCAACAGCCGGCCCTGGTTTTCGTCTGCAATCCCAACAACCCCACCGGCGTCTATCTACCGGAATCCGACATCGCCCGCCTGGCCGGCGCGGTCGGCCAGGCGGGCGGCCTGCTGGTGTTAGATGAGGCTTACGTCAACTTTGTCGATACCCCGTGGAACTCCCGGTCTCTGCTGGAGGAGGGGAATGTGGTGCTGCTGCGTTCCATGACCAAGGACTACGCCCTGACCGGACTGCGATTGGGATACGCCCTGGCGGCGGAAGCGGTCATCGCCAGACTGGCGGCTTTCCAGCCCGACTGGAGCGTCAACAGCCTGGCCCAGGCCGCCGGGTTGGTGGCCCTGGCCGACACCGGTTACCTTCCCCGAGCCCGTCAGGCAGTTAACGAGTCCCGGGAATTTTTGACCAGGCGCCTGACATCGCTGGAATTCCCGGTGCTGCCCTCCAGCGCGAACTTTTTGCTGGTGCCGGTGGGTAATGGTACTATGATGAATGGCACTGGGATGAATGGCACCAGGATGAATGGCACCAGGATGAATGGTACCAGGATGAATGGCACTGGGATGAATGGTACCAGGATGCGGAACCAGTTGCTGCAGCGAGGTCTGGTGGTCAGAGACTGCACCTCTTTTGGCCTGGCCGACTGCATCCGCATTGGCCTCCGCTCCCTGCCCGACTGTGAACGCCTGGCAGCGGCAATGGCAGAGCTGCGCTAGGGTCTAATTCCGACCAATTCGGCGCAGTTGACCTGGCGCTAAAATAAGACACCCAACAACAGGTGAAAGGGTCAATGGGACAGGTTTATATCGTCCGGCACGGCGAAACCGAATGGAACGCTCAGGGCCGCATCCAGGGCCACTCCGACATTCCATTGTCGGACTACGGTAGGCTACAGGCCAGATCAGTGGCCCGGCGGTTGAGTAAGGTCCCCTTCTCGGTAGCCTACGCCAGCGATCTGAGCCGCACCCACGAAACCGCCCGGATTATCCTGGGCGACACCGGCACGCCGCTGCACACCACGCCCCAACTCCGGGAATACAGCAAGGGAGTTTTTGAGGGGCTGACGGTGGAGGAGCACGCCCGGCAGTTCCCCGACCAGTACCGGGCATCGCTGAAGAACGATCTGGATTTCGCCCCCACCGGCGGCGAGAGCATCCGGGAGGCCAGTACCCGAATGGCCCGGCTGGTCGAAGACACCTTGCAGAACCACCTGGATGAAACGGTCCTGGTAGTGGGCCACGGCGGGTCCTTACGGTCGCTGATTGTCGCGCTGCTGGCCCTGCCGCTGGAGGCCAACTGGAAGTTCATCATGGACAACTGTGCCCTCTCGTTGGTGCGCACCTACCCGGACAACGCCGTCCTGCACCTGTACAACGATACCGCCCACCTGGCTGACATTAGAGAAGACGTTAAATTCGAGGCCAACCAATGACCGGACGAGTATTGATGGTGCAGGGCACCGCCTCCCACGTGGGGAAAAGTGTGCTGGTCTCGGCCCTGTGCCGCATCTTCCGCCAGGACGGATTCCGGGTGGCCCCGTTCAAGGCCCAGAATATGTCCAACAATTCCTACGTGACCAGGGACGGCGGGGAAATCGGGCGGGCCCAGGCGGTGCAGGCCGAGGCGGCGGGCGTCGAAGCCCGGGTGGAAATGAACCCGGTGCTGCTCAAACCCGAAGCCGACCACATCTCGCAGGTCGTGCTGATGGGACGGCCCCTGCACTCGGCCGGGGCCCGCGACTACTTCGCCCTGAAGAGCCAGCTATGGGAGTCGGTGCGCACTTCATTGGACATCCTTCGGGAAGAGTACGATATTGTGGTGATTGAGGGCGCCGGCAGCCCCGCCGAAATCAACCTGAAGGCCACCGAGATCGTAAACATGCGGGTGGCCCTGTACGCCGGCGCTCCGGTGCTGCTGTGCGGCGACATCGACCGTGGGGGAGTCTTTGCCGCATTGGTAGGCACTCTGGAACTCCTGGAGCCGCCGGAGCGGGAGGCGATCAAGGGATTCGTGATTAACAAATTCCGGGGCGATGCGAGCTTGCTGACCGACGGGCTGACCTGGCTGGAGCGGCGTACCGGCATCCCGGTCATTGGCGTGGTGCACCACTATCGGGACATCCACATCCCGGAAGAAGACTCGGTGGCCCTGGACCTGCCAGCGCGGTCTCAAGACAACGCGGTGCTGGACATCGCCGTGATTCGGGTTCCCCACATCTCCAACTTCGACGACTTTGATCCCCTGTCCCGCGAGTCCAGCGTGTCGTTGCGTTATGTCCAGTCAACCCCCGAATTGGGGCATCCGGACCTGGTGATTCTGCCCGGCAGCAAGACCACCATCCCCGACCTGGTCTGGATGGAGCGCCAAGGACTGAGCGATGCCATCCGCGGCCTGCACCAGCAGGGGACAGCCATCATCGGCATCTGCGGCGGCTACCAGATGCTGGGCGGCAAGATCTACGACCCGGAGGGCATTGAGTCTTCCCAGCACGAGACCAACGGCCTGGGACTGCTGCCGATGACCACCGTCTTTGCCGGCACCAAGGAGACCCACCGCATCAAGGGCCAGGTGGTCGAAGGTTCGGGGTTGTTGCGAGGCGCCCGGGGAGCGCCGGTCACGGGCTACGAAATTCACATGGGCCAGACCACCGGCGGGGAAGTAAATCGACCCTTCCGAATCGACGACCGCTCCGACGCCCGGGTGACGCCGGCCACCGCCTTCGACGGGGCCACCGACGCCGGCGGAAGTCTGCTGGGCACCTACATCCACGGACTGTTTCACAACGCCGGGCTGCGGCACGCGATATTGCAGGAACTGGCCCGGCGCAAGGGCGTCAGCCTGCCGGATTCGGCCCAGGAATTGAGCATTGACCAGGAGTTTGACAAGCTGGCCGACTGGGTGCGGGGCAGTCTGAACATGGAATTGGTCTACCAGATGACCGGCCTGGTCCGCGACTTTAAGCCAACCCCTCTCCCCAGCTAATGTCGAACCGGTTGACTCTGGTACTGGGCGGCGTCAGGTCGGGTAAAAGCGCCTTCGCCGAGAAATTGGTGCGCAATCTCGACCAGCCGACCTGGTACCTGGCCACCGGGCAGGTGACCGACGCCCAGATGTATGATCGCATTCGCCGTCACCGGCAAACCCGACCGGCGGCCTGGACCACCCTGGAAGAGCCCCTGGAACCGGGCCAGGCCCTGGCGTCGGCCCTGGGAGACACCGTCCATCCCCGGGTGGTGCTGATCGACTCCCTGGACACCTGGGTCAGCAACCTGCTGCTGAAACACGAGTCCCGGACCGGGCCAGAGCTGGAATCCTTTACCATGTCTCAGGTTGACCAGCTGCTCCTGGCATGTCAACATCCATCCACCAGCGCCGTTATGGTCAGCAGCGAAGTCGGACTGAGCCTGGTGCCGCCCAACGAACTGGGACGCCGGTTCCAGGACTTGCAGGGCCTGGTCAACCAGCGGGTAGCCGCTGCCGCCGATCAGGTATACTTGATCGTCGCGGGCATACCGGTGGAAATCAAGAACGACGCCCGATAACCCTTGAACCAGCTTTGGGTCAAGACAGCTATAATTCCCGTCTCCTCGGGTAAGTGGTTCCAATTTGCAGAATCGGCATCAAGGGAGAGGGAAATAGACGCCCCTCTGGACAATATCGGTGCCTGGTACCAGGCAATCCGGCCAACAGCAATCCGGCCAAGGGCAATCCGGCCCACAAGGAAGTAAACCATGCCTCGGCTAGAAACTCTCAGTGAAATACAACGCCAGTCCATGCGGTTCTTTCCTTGCCTGAAAAACGCCGCCAACGGCATCGCCCGGTAGTGACAGCTTGGTAGAATTGGATCCGGCCCAGGTTCCCCCATCCGGTCCGCCACCGGTTGCCCCCATCGGGAGAGCAACGGTGAGAGTCCCGGGCGTCTGCGGAGAACTGGTGCAGGGAATGCTGGGCCAGAGCCACTTTCTGGTGACCTGCCCCATCGACTTCTACTCCCGGGTGACCGTTGAGATTTTTGAAGGCCGGACTGGCATTACCGCCCCGGCCGACTGCCCCAAGTCCAGGGCCGCGGTGGCCGCGGCGCTGGCCCATCTGGGCCGGACCGGCGTGGCCGCGGTACTGACCATCAGCAATCCCATTCCTCGTGGCAAGGGGATGGCCAGCAGCAGCGCCGACGTAACCGGGGCCATCGCCGCCACCGGCCTGGCCCTGGGACGGCATTTATCGCCCGGCTTGATCGGCGAACTGGCCCTGTCGGTGGAACCCAGCGACGGCGTGATGTTCCCCGGCATCGCCCTCTTCGACCACCGGGAGGGCAGCATCGTTGAAGAACTGGGGCCGCCACCGCCCATGGAGATCGTAGCCCTTGACTTCGGGGGCACGGTGGACACCCTGGAGTTCAACCGGATTGACCACTCCAACGCGTGGCACCGCCTGGAATCGGTGAACCAGGAGGCGCTGGACCTGGTACGGCAGGGAATACAGGAGAGCAAACCCACCCTGGTCGGCCTGGGTGCTTCCATCAGCGCCGCGGCCGGCCAACGCATTCTGAAAAAGCCGCAACTGCCCCGAGTGGTGGCTTTCGCCCAGGCAGTGGGGGCGGTCGGCGTATGCGTGGCCCACAGCGGTACCGTCATCGGAGTCCTGCTGGACGCCCGGGAACGCCGGGGCAAGTCGGCCTTCCGCCGGGCCCAGGCGGCCTTTACCGACGCGGCGGCGGTTCACCACTTTCGCCTGATGAGCGGGGGAGTACAGGTGTTGGATCTACCCCAGGGTCGGCCCAAGGGCTGACCCGGTCCGGGCGGAAACTGAAGTGACACCCGGGGCCTGCCAGATGCCCGGCCGGACCGGATCCTACCGCTGCTGGCGAGCCGGTCAGACCTGGAATATTCCGCAACTATCCGGCAACGCCCCGGTCGGTAGACTCGAATTACAGCCTGATGTAGGATGTTAGCCGCAACCTGCCACAGCGATAGAGAGGACGACGAGCAATGCCTGAATATAAACTGGCGGTCATCGCCGGCGACGGTGTCGGCCCGGAAGTAGTAGCCGAAGGCAAGAAGGTGTTAAACGCCCTGGCCACCCAGACACCGGGCCTGAGCTTCCGCTACACCGATTATCCCTGGGGGTCGGCCTACTACCGGGAGACCGGCCAGATGATGCCCGACGACGGTCTGGAGCAACTCAGGACCCACGACTCGATTCTTTTCGGGGCAGTGGGAGACCCCAACATTCCCGACCACATTACGCTGCAGGGCCTGCTGCTGCCCATGCGCCGCGCCTTTGACCAGGCCATATCCATCCGTCCGGTATACCTGCACCCCGGCGTCAAGTCCCCCATCGCCGGCAAGGAAGCGGGACAGATCGACATCGTCCTGTTCCGCGAGAACACCGAAGGCGAGTATGCCCCGGTGGGCGGACGGTTGTATCCAGGCACACCCCATGAGACGGTGATCCAGACCGGCGTGTTCACCCGCCGGGGCACCGAGCGCATTATCCGGGCCGCCTTCGAGTACTGCGTCCAGCGTAACCAGAAAAACAAGGTCACCTCGGTCACCAAGTCCAACGCCCAGGCCTTCAGCATGGTCTTCTGGGACGAAGTGTTCGAGGACGTGGCGGCGGACTATCCTCAGATTGAGACCGAGTCCCTGCTGGTAGACCGGGCGTGTATGGACCGGGTGCGGTGGCCGGAGAGCTTCGACGTCGTGGTGGCGTCCAACTTATTCGGCGACATTCTGTCGGACATCGGGGCAGTGGTCACCGGCAGCATGGGACTGGCCGCCAGCGCCAACATCAACCCGGACAAGGAGTACCCCTCGATGTTCGAGTCGGTGCACGGTGCCGCCTTCGACATCGCCGG
>DASTLM010000087.1:0-25403 GCA_035714945.1 Dehalococcoidia bacterium
AATTATAGCAGAGTAATTTATTAAGCCCAGGACATCGCATTTACTAATTTCAATATCATTTTTCAATATGATTTGATCGGGTTAAACCTACCTAACCCCCTATCAAACCCGGTGAGTTTCACCCGAGGGGAAAAATAGACCGACTGGCCGCGTCAATCAAGTCCAGCAACGGAGCCGGGTATACTCCTAGCCAGAGCACCGCCACTAGGCCCAACCCCAGGACCGTCAGCATCAACGCCGACGGCCGAGCCAGCGTAGCAGTTCCCTCAGCCGCCGTCGGAAGGTGGCCTCGGTCGTGACCGGTCCCGGCGGCCGCCAGGGCCGGTTGAATATACATTTGCCGGATGACCTGGAGATAATAGTACAGCGAAATCAGACTGCTGAAGATGGCCACAATCGCCAGCCACAGGAATCCAGCATCGGCCACGGCGGTGAACAGGTAAAACTTGGCAGTGAAACCCGCGAATATGGGCAGCCCGGCCAGGGAGAACAATCCGATGGCGATGGACGCGGCCAGGAAGGGCTGACGGTCCGCCAGGCCGGCGAAGCCAGCGATCTCCTCCTGCCCGGTCATGTTGAAATAGGAGATCAGGGCGGCGAATACCACCAGATTGGTCACCGAATAAGCCACCAGATAGAATAATACGCCATTGGCCGCCAGCGTCGAATTAGCGGCCAGGGCCGCCACGCCCGCCAGCACGTACCCCACGTGGCCGATGCTGGAGTAGGCCATCAGCCGCTTGATGTTCCTCTGGGCCATGGCGACCAGGTTACCCACCAGCATGGTTATCGCCGCCATCCCCGCCAGGATTACCTGCCACTGTTCCCACTGGGGAGCGGCCGGAACCAGTCCTTCCGCCACCAGGCGGATCAACATGGCAAAGGCGGCGGTCTTGGAGGCGATGGCCAGGTAGGCGGTCACCGGCATCGGCGCTCCTTCGTAAGTGTCGGGCGCCCACATATGAAAGGGCACCGCCGACAGCTTGAACCCAAAGCCCACCACAATCAACGCCAGTCCAACCCACATGGCTGGGCCGACATCGGCAACTCTAATCAGGGCGGCGCTGATGTCCAGGAAACGGGTTACTCCCAGGGTACTGTAGACCATGCTAATACCGTAGAGCAAAATCGCCGAGGAAAACGCACCGACAATAATATACTTGATGCTGGCCTCGTTGGACTTGGGATTGCCCAGAGCGAAGGCCACCATTACGTACAGGCTAAAGCTGAGCAGCTCCAGCGAGATGTAGGCGGTCAACAACTCCCGGGACTGGGCCATCAGGTTCATTCCCAGAATGGAGAACAACAGCAGACCGTAAAACTCGCCGGCGTGGTTCAGATGCTGCTTCACGAATTCGATGGAGCTGAGAATAATGAAGATTCCCATGGTCAGGAAGACGATCTTGAAAAACAGCGAGAAACCGTCAATGGCCAGCAGGCCGCCGTAGAGACTTTCAGTCTCGCCGGAAACCATCAGCACCGACAGCACAATGAGGCAGACCAGACCCAGGACTGAAACATAGCCCAGCAGGTCCTTCCGGCTTTGGGGCAGGAACAGGTCGATGACCAACACCAGCAGCGCCAGGCCGGCCAGAGCGAACTCGGGCGTCAGCAGATGGATATTTTCAGTCAGTCCAGTCACGGTTTGCTAAAATGCCTGTAGCACCAGATCTACCCCCGTGTTGATTACCCGCAGCAGTGGCGCGGGCCAGACCCCAACAAATATCAAGATCAGCACGAAGGCAGCGCCCACGGATTTCTCCACCGGGCTGGCGTCGGTGATGTGCTCCCACAGAGGATCGGCCTCACCTAAGAAAGTGCGGGCCAGCAGCCGCAGAATATAGACCGCGGTAATCGCCGCCCCCACCACCGCCAATATCGCCAGCGGGAGGTAGGGGCGGAAAGCGACAACCCCCACAAATACCATGAACTCGGCAATGAAGCCGCTCAGTCCGGGCAGCCCCAAAGACGCCAACCCGGCAATGGCAAAGAAGAAGCTGGTGGCACCCATGCGCATCATCAGGCCGTTGAGCACGGTGATGTCGCGGATGTGCGTCCGGTCGTAGATTGCTCCCACCATGGCGAACATCAGGGCGGTCATGATTCCATGGGAGAACATCTGCAACACGGCTCCGGCCAGGCCCACTGGATGCAGGGTGGCGATCCCCATCAAGACGTATCCCATGTGACTCACGCTGGAGTAGCCAATAATGTACTTCAGGTCCTTTTGCGAGAGCGCCGAGATTGACCCGTAAATCACGTTGACGGTGCCCAGAACGATCAGCACCGGCATCCAGTTGGCCGCTCCGTCAGGCAGCAATACCATCCCCACCCGAATGATACCGAAGGCGCCCAGCTTCATCAGCACTCCGGCATGCAGCATGCTGACTCCAGTGGGAGCCGCCACGTGGCCGTCGGGGGACCAGGTATGAAAAGGCCACAGACCGGCCAAAACCCCAAACCCGATCATAAACAACGGGAACACCCAGTTCTGGAAGGTCTCGTCGATCATGCCCGCCCGGGTCAGCTGTCCCAACTGGGTGATGGAAAAAGTCCCCGTCCCCAGGTCGCCGGACCGGGTGTAGAGGGCCAGGATACCGACCCAGATCAGCACGCTGCCCCCGACCAGGTACAGCATCAGCTTCATCGCGCCGTACTCCTTGGTGCGCAGGAAGCTGCCGAAGTCGGTGCTGCTGCCCCATACGCCAATGAGCAGGTACATCGGCAGCACGGCCAATTCGTAGAAGAAGAACAGGAAGAACAGGTCCAGGACCACGAACACGCCGAACACGCCCGAACCCAGAGCCAAAAGCAATACGAAGAAATCCCGGGCGCGGTGCTTGATGGTCTGGGAGATCAGCACCGCGCCAAACAGCACGATGCCGTTGAGCAGAACCAGGGGGGCCGCGATACCATCGATCCCCAGCGATAGAGTGATGTTCAGCGGATGGTCCAGCCACTGGAAGTTCCGAGTGAGTTGAAACCCGCCCGCGGTGTAGTCGTACCGGGCAAAGATTAAAACCGAGAGAACCAGGGCGATAAACGAGACCAGGACCGCAAAGTACCAGGCATCCTTGGGCCGATCCCTGGCGATAAACATGGAAAGCAGCGCACCCACCAGGGGCACGACGATGAGCATAAGCAGCGCGGCTTGATCGAGAGCGTTCATCTACTCAACTCGCCGACTGCATCCACCAGATTACCGCCAGCACGATGGTGCCCAGCGTCACGGCCAGAGCGTAGCTGTACACATGGCCGTTTACGTGCAGTCGCAGAGTCACTCCCACTTTACGGACCGCGTTGGCTGGCCCATTGACCGCCACATCGTTAACCACGGTCCGGTCGAAGTACCCGATGAAGGCCGCCAGCGTTAACACAATCCGGTCAATGACCAACTGATAAAGCTCGTCGATGTAATACTGGTTCACGACCACCCCAACCAGCGGCGAAAATCGGCCGCGCAATTGATCAATCGATATGATTTTCCGGGCATAAATCAGGTAACCCAGGGCAAATGCCAGTACCCCCAGGATGGCGGAAAGGGCGCCCAACCAGACGGTAAAGTGGAACGGTTCCGGTTCCACAAAAAACAGGAATGTACCGATACCATCGTAAGGCCCCGGCCAGTTGAGGCTGATCAGCCCAAATCCCAGCGCCAGGATACCCAGCAGGAACATGGTGACAGCCATCGTCGGCGGCGCGTCGTGGACGTGCTCATGCTCGGGTCGCAACTCACCGAAGAATACCGCGAACATCGCCCGGGCCAGGTACAACGCGCTTAGCAGGGCCGTCAACAGAGTCAACACAATGAAAACCGGCGGCAGGTGGTCATTGACCGCCACCAGAATTTCGTCCTTGCTCCAGAAACCGGCCAGGATGGGTATCCCGCCCAGAGATAATGCGCCGATGGAGAACAACCAGGCGGTCAGGGGCATTACTTTGCGCAGACCACCCATTTTCCGTAGGTCCAGTTCGCCGGTGCTGTGCATTACGCTGCCCGCCCCCAGGAACAACAGCGCTTTGGAAAAGCCGTGGGCCAACAGGTGGAAAATAGCGGCAGTATAGCCAAAAGCCCCCAGGGACAGCATCATCAGCCCCAGATGGCTGATGGTGGAATAGGCCAGGATCCGTTTCAAGTCGGTGGAAACCAACGCAATAGTGGCAGCCCCCAGGGAGGTAATCAGCCCGATGGTAGCTACGACCAGCAGCGCATCACCAGAGGCTGCAAATATCGGGTAGGCCCGGGCCACCAGGTACACTCCGGCGACGACCATGGTGGCCGCGTGGATCAGAGCGCTGACCGGCGTCGGGCCTTCCATAGCGTCGGGCAGCCAGACGTGCAACGGGAACTGGGCCGACTTGCCGGCGGCCCCAGCAAACAACAGCAATG
Organism: Dehalococcoidia bacterium; assembly: GCA_035714945.1. Taxonomy (GTDB): domain Bacteria; phylum Chloroflexota; class Dehalococcoidia; order Lucifugimonadales; family UBA3495; genus Casp-Chloro-G3. The sequence goes on from DASTLM010000087.1 coordinate 4,391, forward strand.
CCGCCACGGTGGCGGTACCCTGGCCGATTACGCCATTTTGCACCGCCACAAAAGCGGCGGTCATGCCGAAGCTGCCCACTTCGCGCCAGATTAACAGGATGCCAATCAGCAGACCCACATCGCCGATGCGGGTGACGATGAAGGCTTTCTTGGCGGCTTCCCGCGCTGCAGGACGCTCAAACCAGAACCCGATCAACAGGTAAGAGCACAGCCCTACCAATTCCCAGGCCACGTATAACAGCAGGAAATTGTCAGCCAATGCCAGGGTCAGCATCGCCGCGATGAAGAGGGCGTGGCAGGCATAGTACCAACCAAGGCGGGGGTCACCCTTCATGTAACCCAGGGAATACACCTGCACCATCAGGCCAACAAAGGTGATCAAACCCAACATCACCAGGGTCAGCGGGTCGATCAGAATCCCCCAGTTCAGGTGGATGCTGTCACTAATTTCGCTGGACAGGCCGGGCAAGCCAGCCTGGAACCAGGTGATCTGATATTCGCAGGTCAGGGTGCCCGTATGGTCACTTGGGGAGCACCCCCCGGTGTCGGGCGCCGCTCCCAGAAACCCGATGAGGACGAGCCAAAAAACGGCGAACCCGCCAGCAATCGCCAGTATCGCCAGCGACGATCCTTTACCGGGCAGGTACTGGCCGAAGAGAATGATCAGCGGCACCGTGGCAAAACTGAAAACTGGTATTAGCCAGGCCCACTCCATCCTAGGCTGCTACCCGGGCTGATACCCCGCCAGGGATGCTCATGCCCAAAGTTCTAGAAATGGGGTTCACCCTCATCCCGATGCCGAATTTGAGCAGGAAACAGGTTCAGGCCCCCCAAACATTCCGGTTTCAGAATTACCATTTCATCAGATTCATTTCATCCAGGTCTACTGTGCCGCGGTTTCGGTGGATTCGCAGAATCATGGCGATCGCCAGTCCCAATTCGGCAGCAGCGATGGTAATCACAAATATGGCGATAATCTGCCCGTCGAAATTAACGAAACTGCCGGTCCCCTCCAGGTGGGATGCCGCCGCGATCAGGTTGACATTCACCGCGTTAAGCATTAGCTCGATGGACATGACCACCAACACCGCGCTGCGCCGGGCCAGCACACCGTAGAGGCCAATCACGAACAGGGCCGCGCTCAGCAGTTGAAAGTAGACCAGCGGTGTCATGGCGAGCCTTCCCCGCCGTTACCGGTGCGGGCGATAATGATTGCCCCGATCAGGGCCACCAGCAAGACCAGCGAGGCGACCTCGAAGGGTATGGCCCACCGGGTAAAAAGCGAGTTGGCCAGTTCACTGAATGCCGGGCTTTGCGCCGCGGAGTAAGTATGGGGATTGGCCCAGAAACTCGCTGCCAGCACCGCGCCCAGGGCCAGGGCCGCTATCGCTGCCAAAGGCCACTGGCGGTTGTCGGTGATACGGGGATACTCGGAGGTACGGGTCAGCATGATGGCGAACACCAGCACGATGATGATTGCCCCACCATAAATCAGCACCTGTACCAGGGCCAAAAACTCGGTGAACAGAACCAGATAGATGCCAGCAACCGAAACCAGGGACATTAACAGGAACAGCGAGGCGTGAACCACATTTCGGGTTTGCACCACCCCCAATCCGCCCACCAGGGTCGACACCGACAGCACCACAAAAAGCCAGGTCATGCCTGGGCCCCCTGGGCCCGCGGTCCTGCAATGGGTGACACTGCTGGCCGGCAGCACCGCCCCGGTGCTACGGGCAATTTATCCTCGCGTCCCGGGCTCAAACCGGATCATTCCTGGCTGCCGCGGCCGCCACCACGGCGACCGGTTCCGGCTCCCCGGGAGCCGCTGCCGCGGCCTCTTTCTTCCGCTTCGCCAACACTGTGGGCGGTATCCAGCCAGTTTTCTCCTGGAATTTTCGCCCAATCTGCAAAAGAGCGGGCAAATCGACCCGGTCACCATTGCGCTGGTAGGTGCTCATCTCATGCTCGTGGCTCATTACGATGGCATCGAAATTGCAGACTTCCACGCAAATTCCACATAGTATACACCGGTTCAAGTTGATCTCGAAGAAGTCGATTATCTTCCGGCGAGAGCTCAATCCGGCTGCCTGCGCCGGGTTGTCCTTCATGGTAGCCGACATGCATTGCGTGGGACAGTTACGGATGCATACCATACAGCCGGTGCAAAAGGGCTCCGGCACCTGGTCGTCCCAGGTCAACGCCGGGAATCCCATAAAGCGGGGCTTGACCGGAGTGGGAACTGTTGGGTACTGCTGGGTTACCGGCTTGCGCAGACCTTTAACGGTGGAAGCCAGGGTGATCATCATACCCTTGACACTATTTAACACTGGCCAACCCTCCCCGGGCGCGGTTAGCCGCCCGACGCTGGGCAGTTTGCTGCTCCTGCCGGGCCCTGACCAACGCTACCCGCTTGGCCGGCGCACTCATCCGCCGGTATAACAGATAGCCAACCACGGCCAGGCCCGCCAGGGACATGAGGGTCAGGCTCCAAGCCGGCCATTCATAGAACAGGTAGACGGCGGTGATTACTATGGTGTAAAAGGCCAACGGCACCATTACCTTCCAGGCAAAGGCCATTAGCTGGTCGATTCGCAATCGGGGGAAGGTGCCTCTAATCCAGAACACCATCAGCACCAGGGCGTACACTTTAATCAGGAACCAGACGACCCCAGGTAGGAAGGGCCCCAGCCAGCCGCCCAGGAACAACAATGATGCCAGCGCCGCTATCGCGAAGGTGTTCATATACTCGGCCAGAAAGAATACCGCCCAGTGGGCGCCACTGTATTCCACGAACGGGCCACCCACCACCTCAGATTCGGCGTGGTAGATGTCGAAGGGTGTCCGGCCCACCTCGGCCAATCCGGCGATGAAGAAGATCACCAGACCCAGCGGCAATACCGCCACGTAGAGCACCGGATTCTGGCCGGCCACAATGACCCGCAAGTCCAACGATTGGGCCAGCATCGCCACTGCCACCACCACCAGAATCACCGGAATTTCATAGCTGATTAACTGGGCCGCCGAGCGCAGGCCGCCCAGCACACCATATTTGTTGGCCGAACCCCAGCCAGCCAAGACCAGACCCAGGATCCCCAACACGGCAAAAGCGGTAATGTAGAACAGTCCCAGGTCCAGGTTCTTGATCACCAGACCCTGGCTGGCGGGAATGGTCACCCAGATCATAAAAGCCGAGACCACCACGATAACCGGTGCCACCCAGAAGATGGCCTTGTCCGACGCTGAAGGCAAGATGTCCTCTTTGATTACCAGCTTCAGGGCATCGGCAATCGGTTGCATCAGGCCCATTGGCCCGGTGCGGGTTGGCCCCAAACGGCGCTGCAATCGGCCCAGGACTTTGCGTTCCAACCAGACCAGGGACAGCACCACCACCGACAGCCCGACAAACATTGCCAACAGGCTGACCAGGATCCACCCCCCATCGATCAGGCTAATCGCCAGCATGCTGGAGGCAGGCATTAGCGGTCCACCTCGCCCAGGACAATGTCCAGGGAGCCGAGAATCACCACCGAGTCCGCCACCCAGGCGTCCTTCAGCAACCGTTTCAGGGCCGACAAATTACAAAATGAAGGTGGGCGCACCTTCACGCGATAGGGGCGGTCGGTGCCCTGGCTCACTAGATAAACGCCAATTTCACCGCGAGGGTTCTCTGCCCGCACGTATACGTCTCCGGCGGGGGGGCGGATCAACCGCCGGCCCAGGGATGAGGTAACCGGGCCCTCCGGCATTTGCTCCAGCGCCTGCTGGACGATACGCATCGATTGGTACATCTCCTGCACCCGGACCCAGTGCCGGTCCCAGCAGTCGCCGTCCAGACCCACTGGCACTTCGAACTCGAACCGGTCGTAAACCGAGTAAGGCTCAGCCTTGCGCACATCGTACTCATAACCGCAGCCCCGCAGGCAGGGGCCGGTCAGACCGTAATCGATGGCTTCCTCGGCGGAAATCACCCCCACGTCCTTGGTCCTGGAGATGAAAATTTCATTGAAGGTGATTATTTTGTCGCTCTCTTCGATATCCTGGGCCAGCCGGGGGAGCAGTTCGCGAATCATCGGCTCAAAATTGTCGGGCAGGTCCTCCTTCAGCCCACCGATGCGGAAGTAATTGTGCATCATACGGGCGCCGGACACCGCCTCGAACAGGGCCTGGATGCGCTCCCGGCCCCGGAAGGCGAACATGGTGGGAGTCATTGCCCCGGCATCAAGACCGATGGTCCCCAGGTACAGCAGATGGCTGGCGATGCGGTTCAACTCGCACAATATTACCCGAACGTACTCCGCCCGTTCGGGGACGGTCAGGCCCATCAGTTTTTCCACCGCCCGACAATACACCAGCTCATTGTTAAAGTTGGCCACGTAATCCAGGCGGTCGAACAGGGTTATAATCTGATGGTACTGCTCACCCTCGCAAATTTTCTCGGATCCCCGGTGAAGATACCCGATATGGGGCTCTACCCCCAGGATCTTCTCCCCGTCAATCCACAGCACCATGCGGAACACGCCGTGGGTCGACGGGTGCTGCGGTCCCATGTTGAGGAGCAATTCCACCGACTGGCCATCCGGGTTTACTGTCCTGCTTATTTCTACCATATATCGTCAGGCATATATCGCCAGGCATATTTCGCCAGGCATATATAGTGCCGCGACAATCCCCTGAAGAATCATCCCTGAAGCTTAAATTATCGTGATCTTGGGTTCTCTGGGCGGCACCACCTGGCTGCTCATCCAGACTTCATCGTTGTCGTAAAATCCGGCCTCAATCAAGACATCGTCCAGGATTCCCATCCCTTCACAATCCTCCAGGTAGATGGAAATCTCCCGGCGCAGGGCATCTTTAGCCTCACCCGGGGTGTCACCAAAACCGGTCATCACCAATTCGGGGCAGAAGGCCTGGTGCACCTGGCCCAATTTGGACTCTACTATCTGATATACAATTCGGTCCATTTATCTAAATGTCACGCCTGAGTCACTCCGGCACCAAGCCGGTGAACTCCAATTGGATTTCGGTATTCTCGTCCACTCCAGAAAATCCCGCATCGCGTAGCGCCTGTTCCAAAGTTTCGCCGACCTCTTGGGTTTCGATCCAGTCCCTTAAATTGTCAACCAATTCGTCCTGGGCTTCTTGAATCGATTCACCAGAACCTTCCAGCTCGAGTTCCTCCAGGCGCGCCACATACCCTTCATCCACACGAACAACCTGGGCCGTCAATACCAGTTGCTCCAACCAGTCCTAAAACTCCTCGTAATCGTTGAGCGGGTACTCCTTTCGGCCGGGAAACCCTTCAAATTCTTCGTAGAGCAACAGGGGCGCCAAATCTGGATGACCGTCAAAATCCACCCCAAAGAGGTCGTGGGCCTCGCGCTCATACCAATCAGCGGCACGCCATACCGAGGTCACCGAGGGCAAACGCGGGCTTTCATAGGGAATATCGGTCTTGATCACCAGGGTCTGTTCGCGGGTCAGGGACTGCAAGAAGTAGACCATCTGGAAGTACTTTTCATAGTCGACGCAGGCGAGGCAGAGCAGCAGTTTGAAGTCCAGACGGGGGTCGTCCTTGGCCGTCCGACAAACACCGGCGATGCTGCCGGAGTCTACCATCAACTGGGGCAGGTCCTTCAAGACACCAGGACGGGGGTGGAATTGCTGTAATACATCCTCTGCCAGGGCCAGCAGATCGCGGCGAGACTGGCTTAGCTGGTTGAAATCGGGCGGGGACTCCCCGGGCGGGCCCGGGTTATGCTGCTGGGCCACTGCTCTTGGCGTCCTGCATGATTTTCTCTTGAAGCTTCAAAATCCCAAACAGCAGCGCTTCCGGACGCGGGGGACAGCCCGGGACGTACACGTCCACCGGGATGATGTGGTCGACGCCCATCACCACCGAATAGGAGCGATAGTAAGGCCCGCCGTTGGTGGCGCAACTACCCATGGCGATCACCCACTTGGGTTCAGGCATCTGCTCATACAGCAAACGGATCGGTTCGGCCATCTTCTTGACGACAGTGCCCGCTACAATCATAACGTCGGACTGCCGGGGCGACGGCCAGGTCACCACGCCAAACCGGTCGAAGTCGTGATGGGCCATGTAGGTGGAGATCATTTCGATGGCGCAGCAAGCCAATCCAAAACTTAGCGTCCACAGCGACGACTTGCGCGCCATCCCGAAAAGCTGGTCTTTAGTAGTGGTAATCACACTGGGGACTCTCCCGGTGATTGCTTGATCCAATAAACTGGGAGCCGGCCGGTTTCCCGAACCCAGAACTATTTCTGCCATTCGAGGACTCCCTTTCTCCAGCCGTAAATAATTGCGAAGAACAATACACCCAGGAACAACATCATTGCGTAGAAGGGAATTGAGTTTCCCAGGTCTCGCTGGGCCAAGAAGATTACCGCCCAAGGGAACAGGAAAACTGCCTCTACATCGAAGATCAAGAAAAGAATGGCAAAGATATAAAACCGGATGTTGATATTGGACCAGGCAAAGGGCGTCGCCGGGATACCGCACTCGTAGGTGCTGAGCTTGACATCGGAGGGCCGACGGGAAGAAAGCAACCTTGAAGCGGCAAACATGCCGCCAATAGCTGCAACGCCGACGACAGCGGAAAACGCCACCGCAGTCCAGTTCCCGGCGAAAACATTGGGGTCAAAAGCCTGTAATTTCACGCCAATTAGGGGCGTCATGCTCTAAAATCGTAGATGTATGATTTCATCAAAGGCAGGGTGCGACTCGTCCCAATCTTATCATCGGGCTGAATCCAGTGTCAACGCAAGTTGAACCTGGTTCCGGCAAGCTAATCTGCGCGCCAGAACCGACGGCGGCCCCAATTTCAGCGATTGTCCAAATCAGTCAAGAGGGGACCGCTTCTGCCGGACGCCTCCGATGGCTAACTCGGTGGTCGCAACTCGGTAGAGGAAAGATCCACCCGGAAGCTGGCTTCAGGAATTGCCTGGAACATCGGGTGAAAGCCCTGAGGGACCGGTACATCCGCCAGGACCTTGAAACTGCCCTGGTGCTGCCGTCCCGCGACCAGGAACCTTGACCCCCAGGCCCACATCTCCGCCAGGGCAGCGAGCATATTGGCCTCGCAGCCACCATAGTACCGGGGGTCAACCAGTCGCACCGCCGTGTCCCAGCCAATGACAAATGTGGAGTCGGGAAATAATTTCGCCTTCTGGTAAAAGGTTTCCGCCCGGGTCAATAGCACCTTCCCCTTGCTTTGAAACTGTCCCACCCGTCTCAGGATTTCTGACTCTTCCAGCGGTGGCTTGTCAACATTGGTCACTGAGATTTCAAAGACAACTTCAGCGTTCAGCATGTTCGCCACGACTCGGGCCAGGGTCTCGTGGCCCCGGTGCAGCGGGCTGAAGGAGCCGGGGAAAATAACGTTACGGTTTTCACCGGCGTTGTTTTTGTTGAAGTTTTTTTCGTTGCTTTTTTCGTTGCTTTTTTCGTTGCTTTCTTCGTTGCTTTCTTCGTTGCTTTCTTCGGGGATTATTCTGCCGTCGGGGTATACCGACAAGTGACCAACATCCCCGGCAATCAGGCGCTGGATCGGAGGAGGGTGAGGTATGATGTCGATCTGAGGATGTTCGGTGTCGGTCAGCCCCAGTTCGAGGTCTGCCTCGACGCCAAAGGACCTGGCCATGGCCAGCAGCAGTAACCGGCTCACCAACGCCTCCTCCCGGGACCGGTCTCCTGCGCCCTTATTCAGGACCAGGTCATATTGCAGCAACTGGTTTTCGTCCCAGGTTGCGATGAAACATCGATGGTCTCCTCGCTTGGTTCGGTCGGTCGCAATGGTGGCGGTACCGGCGACACCGACCACTGGAGCGTCGTCTTCGCATAGATGTGTGCCCCTACGGTAGGCCGCTTTCGCCATGTCCCGCGCGGTCTGCGACGACACATACTGCTCCGGTTCGCGGCCCAACAGATCAATCATTGACCGGCGTCCGTAGGGTACCAGGGCTTCCAGAATGGTGCGGGATGCGCCGGAAACTCCCAGCAGCCAGGCAATCGCCTGGCTGCCAGCACCCGCGACCGCTATGGCCGACTTGTGGGGAGCCGCGTGGATCTTTTCGATCAGGGACGTAACTTCATTCATGCCCAATCATGCCTGCCCAAACACGATTCCAGATTACATCGGCCGGATATCCAGGCCGGATTACTCCGTCGGATTCCAGGGGGTGTAATCAATTTGATCCATGCGCTGCCTCGATTTCTGAATCTGCTCGTTGATCCTGGTATCCCATTCCCGGTTCCACTCGGCGGGTATGACCCGACGGGCCTGCGGCCACCAGAGAGGTCCGTCCTCACTGACGGTCTCGCCGTCGACCACCTCGCCCAGAAAGCAGGTCATATCGCCGCCATCCATTGCATTAATCACGCGGCATTCCAGATAGCCCCAACAGTCTTCAAGTATCGGGCTGCCGGTTGGGCCAATTCGGTGGGCAACCCCAGACATCTTGTCCTCAGTTAGACCACTCGTTAACCCGAAGGTTTTGATCAACTGTAGCTGGTCCGGTCGCAGGAAATTCAGCGCCAGGGCCCCGGCGCTCCGGATCAACTCCCAGCTGTAGTTCTCTTTGTAGATTTGGACCACTACTCTCGGCTTCTCCGGGACGACCGAGGCTGCCCCCACCGAAACCGCAATTTGGGCGTTGGACCTGCCCTGCCAACGGCTGGTGACCGCCACAATCGGCGACCACAGTTGGCCCATCATCGCCGAAATTCGACCAGGTTCCACCTGTCCCCCTTGACCAGAAGTCAGTCGAGATCACCGGGTTAGATGATGACCGAGTTTAGCACCCCCCGCCGGTTGGGTCTAGTTGAGAAGCGGCGATTCTTGACAACCAGACGGGGCTTCTCTAGCATCATTTCAGCTTGCCCGTCAACTTGAACCAAGCATGACCAAAATTGGCGCGGGTGGAGGTTTTCTGAATGAAAGCCCTGGTTGGAGCGAAATTGATTGACGGCACCGGTGGTCCGGTGATTGACAACGCCACGGTGCTTATCGATGAGCCGCACATCGTAAAAGCCGGCCCCCGGGCGGCGGTGATAATTCCCGCCGATACCGAAATCATTGATGTGTCCGGCATGACCCTGATGCCCGGACTGATCGACTGCCACGACCACCTGGCCTCTCAAGGTTACGACCTGGCCAGTCGCTGGGGATTGAATGAACCCATTTCGCTGCGACACCTCCGCACCGCCTATGTCCTGGCCCAGACCCTGGCCGCCGGATACACTTGCGTCCGCGACGCCGGGGGGTTGGATGTTGGCTTCAAGATGGCCGTGGAGGAAGGACTATACCCGGGGCCCCGGCTGGTCACCTCCATCAGCATCATTTCTCCCACCGGCGGTCTGGACGACCGGGTGAGCGGGTCGGGCCATGCCCACGGGCATAGCGACCCCCGGCTACCTTCCGGGGTCGCCGATGGCGTGGACGGGGTGCGCGCCAAGGTCCGGGAGATGGTGCGGGTGGGCGCCGACGTGATCAAGTTCGCCACCACCGGCGGGGCCAGTTCCCGGCCGGGACACGGCCCTAAAGATATTGAGTACACGCCCGAAGAGGTCAAAGCTCTGGTGGCCGAGGCCAGATCCCTGGGCCGCAAAACCATGTGTCACGCCGTGGGCGGCCAGGGACTGCGGAACGCCATTGAAGCTGGTGTCGGGTCAATCGAGCATGGTTGTTATCTGGCCGAAGACCCCGACCTGGCCAGGATGATGGCCGACCAGGGCATATTTCTGGTTCCCACCTTTGAAGTCTACGAGTATCATTCTACCGTCAGCGCGCCTCATATGCAGGAACGAGCCCGGTCCTTGATGGAGATCCATCGGGAAAGTATGCATCAAGCCCTGGCCGCTGGCGTCAAGGTGGTGGCGGGCACCGATGCCGGAGGGTTTGTGCACGGGGATAATGCCCGCGAAGTCGAATTGCTGGTGGAAAGGGGCATGTCGCCGATGCAGGCGATTCAAGCCGCCACCGGCTGGGCCGCCGAGTGTGTCGGGTTGAGCCAGGAAATCGGCACGATCGAGCCGGGCAAGCTGGCTGACTTGCTGGTGCTCGACGGCAACCCCCTCACGGACATCACCGTAATCCGAGACCAGGACCGAATGATGCTGGTGATGAAGGGCGGTCAGGTCTTTGTCGACCAGCTGCCAACGGGTCAGCCTCTGGCATTATAGGCCAAAAAAGTCAACCGCCGCCCGTCGACTGGTGAACTTCCTGGCTCCCGGCGGGATCATTCAAAGCGGGATCATTCAAACATGAAGTTTCACGTGCTCACCTTGTTCCCCGAAGCCTTTACCGGCCCAATGCAGCACAGCATACTGGGCCACGCGCAGGAGCGAGGGTTGATCTCGGTGCAGCTAACCGACATTCGTGACCATACCCACGATGCTCACAACACGGCCGACGACTACCAGTTTGGCGGCGGATTCGGCATGGTGATGAAGCCGGAGCCGATATTCGAAGCGGTGGAGGACGTTTTGTCCGTCCATTCTGAGGATGAGCGTCGAGCCATCCCCATCATTCTAATGTCGCCCCAGGGTCAAACTCTGGATCAACAACTGGTGGAAGACCTGTCCCGCGGGCGGGAACTGGTCATCATTTGCGGCCATTACGCTGGAGTGGATCAACGGGTGCGAGAACACCTGATTACGCGAGAAATCAGCATCGGCGACTACGTGCTCACCGGTGGCGAGCTGGCGGCGATGGTATTGATCGACGCGGTGTCCCGGTTCATCGATGGCGTAGTAGGCTCTCGGGAAAATGTCCTGGAGGACTCCTTCGCCAGCGGGCTGCTGCAGCACCCGCTGTACACGCGTCCGGCGGATTTCCGCAAATTTTCGGTGCCGGAAATTCTCCGCTCCGGGCATCACGGCGAGATCGACCGCTGGCGCCGGCATCAGTCCCTGCGGACAACTCTGGAAAATCGCCCGGATTTGCTGTCCAGGGCGGCCTTGACCTCAGATGACCTGGCATTCCTGCAATCGCTGGGATGGCCCCCAGCAGAATCCCGGGAATAAACGGGAACATGCCCAAATCAGATTTCAAATTCCATACGGTGGTCCGGGTGCGCTGGATGGACTGCGATGCCCAGGGTATTGTTTTCAATGGCGCATACCTGGGTTATCTGGAAATAGCCCAGGCCGAATACTTTCGCAACCTGGGGTTCAGCATCTACAAGATTGCCCAGAGCGGTTATTTTGACAGCGCGGTGGTGAAAGCCACCCTGGAGTTCAAATCCCCGGCCCGCATCGACGAGCTGCTGCAACTGCACACCCGGGTGTCCCGCATTGGCAACACCAGCCTGACTCTGGACCTGGAGATTTACCAGCCAGACTCGGATCAGACGCTCAGCGCGATCCAGGCAGTGTACGTGGGGTTTTTTCCGGAAACGATGGCAACCCGCCCGGTGCCGGAGGAGATTCGTGCTCTGGTAGACCACTTTGAAGCTAGCGGAGAGGTCTTGCCTCTGGACAAATTCCCGGCATTGGCGGAGGCAGCGGCATTATGGGGTTAGGGGGATAGGGGATATCAGGCATTCTTTAGGCAAAGTCGGCGCAGGGCCGCTTGGTTCAAATTGGCAGAGGCCACGGGCAGAAAGATAAGAGCAGGAAGATAAGAGCAGGAAGATAAGGGCAGAAAGATAATGGTCTGCAGGGAGGCAAGCGGGGGTCAGGCCATGAACACCGGGGACTCGTCGCGATTGACCCGCTTCTCTGTTTGCATGCTCTGACGCAGGAACTTGGGCAGACTGAACATATTGGTGTGGGATTCGCTGTCGTAGAACTTTAGCGGCTGGTTCAGCCGCTGCGCGATCAAAGTGTCCAATTCATCTGGCGCATCAAGTTTGGGCAACTGGGCATCCGACGCGATATTAAATCCCCACAGGGTCTGGAATGCCGGGATGTGAACCTGACATCCCCGGACATTAGCGAACACTCCCCGGAGAGTGTTATATATCGGAGTGAAGCATTCCTGGTGGGCCAGCAAGCCTGCCGGGCCCGACTGAGTCACCAGAATACCGCCTGGATTCAGCTTTGACCTGGCGATTTGGTAATACTGGTGGGTGTAGAGCAGATAAGCGGTGCCACCCTCCAGAGGATCAACCAGGTCCATCACCATCACGTCGAATTGCCGAGAGCAATTCTCCAGGTAAGCCCGGGCATCCTGATGCAATAGCTCGACACGGGGATCATCGAAACTGCCCTGGTGATGTTGGGGCAAATAGCGGCGGCACAGGTTCACCACCTCCCGGTCCAAGTCCAGCATGACCACCCGCTCCACGGACTTGTGAGACATTACCTCTCGCAGCGTGCCACCTTCACCGCCACCTCCAATGAAGACCGTGCGGGGCTGCGGGTGCATCAGCATCGCCGGGTGCACCAACCCTTCGTGATAGATGTGCTCATCCTTTTCGGTAGACTGGGTCTTGCCGTCAAGAACCAGACTGCGTCCAAAAACCTCCGATTCCAGTATTTCTACCTTCTGATACTCGGTCTGGCCGGAGTAGAGCACCTTCTGCACTCGGAGCATCATCACGCAATCGGGAAAGAGGGTCTCCAGATACCATTTGCCGGATATTTCGTCCATTAACTCTTCAAACCGCCGGACTAACGGACCGCTGCCTTGATTTGCAGACCCCGTTGGACTTCGGTTATATCCTGTTCCTTGGACTCCAGACGCTCGATCAGAATTTCGGCAGCGTCCATCGGATGGAAGGATGACCCGCAGGTGAATATGTCGGCCGCCGCGTAGCCGTACTCAGGCCAGGTGTGTATGGAGATATGGGACTCGGCAATCGACAGGATACCGGTTACTCCTTGAGGACTGAACTGGTGAAACGACTCACCAACCACGTGGGCGCCGATGTCTTCGGCGGCTTGCAGCATCGAAGTGCGGACATAGTCAAGGTTGTTCAGAAGCTGTGGGTTACATTCTTTCAGTTCCAACAGAACGTGCTTTCCTAGTACATTCAATCACCCGCCCTCCAATTCAATTGGGATAACCCTGAATTCGGCAAGACCCCAATTGTATATGCACTGCCGTGGGTAAGCAATACCCAGGGGTTGCCAATTGACCGATGAGTCCATTACCCAAGAACCGTGGCCCGACATCCAGCCATTGACTGGCGGCAAGCGCCTCGCTACAATCGGAGACAGTTTATGGCCCGCTTGTTTGACCTCCACATCCACACCACCAGGGGAAGCGCTGACAGCAGCCTTTCTCCGGAAGACCTGATTCTGGAAGCGGAGCGGCTGGGTCTGCGCGGGCTGTGCATCACCGAGCACAGCGGTCCCTGGGACCGGCATGAGTTTGAGCAATTTGCCAGCCGTCACAACGTTGTCCTGGTGCGGGCAATGGAAGCTGAAACCGACCTGGGCCACCTGCTGGCCTTTGGGATTGACCGCTATCAAGCCGGGTTCAACAAGGCCGAGGAGCTCTGCAGAGCGGCCAGGGCGGTCGGGGGCTTCGTGATCAGCGCCCATCCCTTCCGCGGAGTGCTGGGCCAGCACCTGCGGGAGCGTCCGTATCTTTATCGAACCCAGTCTGGCCCGTTGCCCCAAGAGCCGTGGGAAGCGCTGGACCACCCGGTGTTCAAGCTGGCCCATGCGGTTGAGGTAGCCAACGGCGGCACTTCCGATGACGAGAACCGCTTTGCCATGCGGGTGGCGGGACTGCTGAAAATTCCTTTAACCGGCGGCAGTGATGCCCATTCCACCCACGGTCTGGGGAAATTCGTGACCGCCTTCCGGGATGAAATTAACACTGGGGACGAGTTCCTGAAGGCTCTGCACAGCGCGACTTTCTATCCGGCGGTCGGCCTTCGTGAAGGCAACCTGAGGCCCTATACCGGCTAACCAGCCGGTTGAAGCTCCCCGCAGAGGTCCTCTGCCCGGCGTATCGGCAGTGAAAAATTAGTCCCGGGTATCGCGAGCTACTGACCGAGCCGGTTCAAGATTACCAGCCATTTCATATTAGAAATCAACGGAATATTCTCCGCGAGGCCCGGGTTCGGAAAGTTGGTGGGTTATGGCGATGGACCAGGCATCAATATTTGACCATACTGTTGACCGAATCTTCGTTGCGCTGGACCTGGAAACCACCGGCCTTGACCCGTCCCGGGACGCCATAATTGAAATTGGCGCGGTCAAGTTTCAGGACGACCAGGTTATTGACACCTTTCAGACTTTCGTTAACCCGGGACGGAACATCCCGGAGTTCATCCAGCGTTTGACCGGAATATCACCCAACCAGGTGAAGCGAGCACCAACTTTTAACGCGGTGATGGATGATCTGGAGTCCTTCCTGGAAGGCCATCCCATCGTGGGCCACAACATTTCCTTCGACCTGCGGTTTCTCGACTCCCACGGGTTGACCCTGGCCAATCCCAGCCACGACACCTGGGACCTGGCCTCGGTCTTCCTGCCGACCACCACGGAATACTCCCTGCGATACCTGGCCAATCTGCTGGGTGCGGAGCACACCAATCCCCACCGGGCCCTGGATGACGCCCAGGCAACTCGTGAAGTTTTTGTCAGCTTGCTGCGCCGGGCATCGGAACTGGATCCGGGTCTGCTGGCCCACATCACCAATCTGTCCAACCGCAGCCGCTGGGCATTGGCTTCGCTCCTGGGTGAAGTGAGCGGCAAGAAGGGCAACGGGAAGGGACCGTCGGCCTTTGGGCTGACCGGACTGAATCTGGAATATTTGTCAACTCGCCTGGGACGTCCCCAACGGCGTCGCTTCGACCCTGACCTGGCCCACCTGGACGAAAAGAAGATCACCAGTCTCATGGAGGCCAACGGGCCCTTCGCCAAAGCCTTTGCCGGTTTCGAGCACCGCCCAGAACAGCTGGAGATGCTGGCCAAGGTGACCGAGGCGATCTATCAGGGTCGACACCTGGTGGTGGAAGGCGGCACCGGCGTGGGCAAATCGATGGCCTACCTGCTGCCCGCCGCCATCTTCGCCGCTGCCAAGGGCCAGCGGGTGGTGATTTCCACCAACACCATCAACCTGCAAGAGCAGTTGATGCGCAAAGACATTCCAGCGGTGATCGGGGTACTGGAAGGCGCGGGACTGGTCAAAGAAGGCCTGATTCAGGCGGCTCTGCTAAAAGGCCGGGGCAACTACCTGTGCCTGCACCGATGGGGATACCTGGCCCGCAGCGAGAACCCGTCGGTGGACGATGCCCGCCTGCTGGGCAAGACCGCTGTCTGGCTTCAGGACACAACATCGGGCGACCGGAGCGAGATCAACCTTTCCGGTCGAGACGCTTTCACCTGGAGCAAGGTCTCGGCCGGAGACCGGGGCTGGTGTCCCGGTCTCCGGGACGGCGGCCCCTGCTTCCTGCGCAGCGCCCGGGAAAAGGCCGACCAGGCCCACATCGTGGTGGTGAACCACGCCTTGCTGCTTTCCGACCTGATGCACGGCGGCAGCCTGATCCCCGACTACCAGTACTTGATTATCGACGAGGCCCACAATCTGGAAGAGGAAGCCACCAAGCAATTTGGTTTCGAGATTACTCCGGAGAGGCTTCAGGACGAGCTTGAGCCCCTGTCGCGCCTGACCACTCAGGTGCGGATTGCCCTCAGCACCGAGGACCTGGCATCGGTAGTCCGGCAAAACGGCGATCGGTCGGTGGCCGATATCGAGTCGCTGGTGCCCCACCTTCGGGAACTCTGGGGCCGCTTGTGGGGGGAGACCGAACGGTTTCTGGAGACCCAACGTTCCGGCGGTGGTGCCGACAATTCCCAGTTGCTGATTACCAAACCGATGCGAAACCAGAAGTACTGGGCCGACCTGACCCTGGCCTGGGAAAACCTGGACGTGACCCTGGGACAGGCGGTCGACCGTATCGCCCAGGTCCAGCGCTTCCTTGACGGCGCCAACCTGCCCGCCGCCGGCGACTCAGACACGCTGGCAACGCTGACAATGGAATCGGCCAATATCCAGGACGCCTTTAGCCAGCTCCGGGAGCAAATGTCTTATTTGATTGGCTCTGCCGACGAGCAGAGGATAATCTGGATTGCCCGAGACCAATATAATAACCACGATGTGTCGCTCCACGCCGCCCCATTGCAGGTCAGTACTGCCCTGGAGGAGCAGCTATTCTCTCGAAAGGAAAGCGTCGTGCTGACCAGCGCCACACTGAGCACTCAGGGGACCTTTGTATATATCCGTGGCCGGCTGGGCCTGGGCGAAGAAACCGGGGAATTGCTGGTCGGGTCTCCCTTCGACTATCAGAAGGCGGCGCTGCTGATGATTCCCGACGACATGCCTCAACCAAATTCGGACCGGTACATTGAATCGATGTCCAGGGTGATGGTTGAGTTGGGCCGGTGCTTGAGCGGCCACACGATGGCACTGTTCACCTCCTACTCCGCCCTCCGGTCAGTAGCGCAACCGATACGGGCCACACTATTGGCCCAAGGCATCGAAGTTCTGGCCCAGGGAGTCGATGGTTCGCCGCAGCAACTGACCCGCCGTTTCATTGAAAATCCCCAGGCCGTGTTGCTGGGCACCAGTAGCTTCTGGGAAGGGGTGGACTTTCCCAGCGGCGTGCTCAAGGCCCTGGTGCTGACCCGACTGCCCTTTCAGGTGCCTTCTGACCCGATAGTAAGGGCCCGCTCGGACCAGTACCAGGACGCCTTCAAGGAGTATTCCATACCCCAGGCGGTGCTGCGTTTCCGCCAGGGCATCGGGCGGCTAATCCGCAACAAGGGCGACAAGGGAGCGATCGTGGTGCTGGACCGCCGGATTACCGGGCGTTCCTACGGGCAGGCGTTCTTAAATTCGATACCTCCTTGCAGTTTGAAACCCAGCAGCCTGGCAACGGTCGGGACGCTGGCGGCGGAGTGGATTGGGGAAAACCGTGGAAGTAACCATTGACCCACCTTTCAACCTGGCGTCCAGTCTGGAGAGCGGCCAGGCGCACCGCTGGCGCAAGGAAGACGGGTGGTACTCGGGAGTAGTGCGGGGCAACTTCATCAAGATGCGCCAGTCCGGGCGCGGCGTTGAGTTCTGCTCCCAACCCGGCCCTGAATCCTCGGTGGTACCCATATTGCAAAGCTACTTCCGGTTGGACGACGACCTCAACTCCATCTACCGGGAGATTACCCGGGACCAGCGGGTAGCCGCCATGGTCGACCGGTATCATGGACTGCGGGTTCTGCGCCAGGAACCCTGGGAATGCCTGGTCGCTTTCATCTGCTCGGCCAACTCCAACATCAAACGGATCCACCAGGTCATGGAGAAGATGGCCGAAAGCTACGGCGAACCCATTGTCATGAACGGCCAGGTGCGTCACGCTTTTCCCACCCCGATCCAGTTGGTTGAAGCTGGCGAACCGGAACTGCGCCGGCTGGGGCTGGGGTTCCGCGCACCCTACGTGGACCAGGCCACCCGGCGGGTGGTGGAGAAGCTGCTGGACCTGGACGAACTGGTCAACCTGCCCTACGACGAAGCCAGAGCAAAGCTGATGGAGTGCCCGGGCATTGGCCCAAAAATCGCCGCCTGCATCCTGGTGTTTTCACTGGAAAAGATGGAAGCCTTTCCCATCGACGTCTGGGTGCGCCGCGCCCTGGCCGAGTGGTATTTTCCCGGGGAGAAGACCCCCAGCAACCGGGTTCTGGAAGATTGGGCCCATGGCTACTTTGGACGCTACGCCGGCTACTCCCAGCAGTATTTGTTTCATGGGAGACGGCTGGAGAAGTAGGTTAGGGCCTCAGCAAGAGCTTCCCGAAGAAGTTGGTGTCCGCCATCGCCCGGTGGGCGGCGGCGGCCTCGGAAAGCGGAAACACCTGATGCACCACCGGGTGGATCACCCCCCGGTTCAGCATCGCCACAATCTCCCGCATGTCCTCGTTGGTGCCCATGAACCCGCCGTAAATCTCGATTTGGCGGGTGAACAGCAGCCCCAGATGTAGTTCGGCCCGCAGTCCGGTGGTGGCGCCGCAAATGGTGTAGCGGCCGCCAGGCCTGAGGGAACTGAAGGCGGCGCTGAAAAACTCGGCCCCCACATGGTCCAATACCACGTCAACACCCTGGCCACCGGTGATGGCTTTGACCCGCTGGGCGACGTCCTCCACTTTGTAGTTGATTACCTCATCGGCCCCTAAACTCCGGGCCTGGGCCGCTTTCTCGGCGGTGCTGGTGGTGGCGATTACCCTGGCTCCGACCACCCTCTTGGCCACCTGGATGGCGGCGGTTCCCACTCCGGCGGAAGCCGACAGCACCAACACCGTCTCCCAGGGTCTGAGCTGGGCGCGGCGCACCAGCAAGTTCCACACCGGCAGGAAGGTGGTGGGCGCGGCGGCGGCCTCATCGTAAGATACGCCTTCGGCGATGGGGTGGGCGTTCACCGCGGGGACCGCGATGTATTCGGCGTAGCTGCCGTCGACGGCACTGCCCATGAACTGAGGTTGCGGCGGCGCAGCTTCAGGTGGGTAGGCGCCAAGCTGCATCGGATCGATGAGGGGATTGACCACAACCCGGTCGCCGAGGTTCAGCCCGAGGACGCTGTCACCAACTTCCACCACATCGCCAGCGCAGTCGCCGCCCAGAATCAACGGCGGCGGGAAGTCGCGGCGCAGCCCACGGCCACCTTCCCTGGTATACAGGTCCAGCCGGTTCAACGCCGCCGCCCGCACCTTGACCTTCACCTCGATGGGCTTGATGGCCGGGTCGGGCCGGTCTCCGTAAGTCAAGACCTCCGGGCCACCGTGGGCCCCAATGTAGACCGCTTTCATCGGATCTTCATCTCCCAAGATAGTCGGGGCCGACACCCTAGGGCCGCCGACCCTGGTAACAGTCATTGCACAGAAACACGATAGCCAGAGCGTCTTCGTGGCTGCCGATGCGGCCGCACTGGGGTATGTCGCTCCCCCCGGTCCAGGGCCGGTGGAACTTGCCGCCGCACATCTGGCAGGAAGTCTGGTGGATCCCATCCAGCGGACCGTCGCAGATTACGCACGATTCCGGTTCCAGTTCTTGATTTACATCCTCAGACATCTTCTCTCCCGGCCAGGATCCTTCGCACCAATTGTCGCTCATCCTCCGCTGACTCCACCAGATGGTCCAATTTAGCCGCCCGCAACTTCCCCAGTATGTGACCAACCAGAGGGCCTTCGGAAACTCCCATAGCCAGCACTTCGCCGCCATCCAAAAGAGGACGAACCTGGCGCAGACTGGTCAGGTACTGATCGATCCTTAGCGACACCAGGCCGGGACCGCACACCAGCGCGACAGCTGCCATCGCCTCTGGTGACCGACCGTCGAGCAACCGGCATATACCCGAGTTCGGCAGAGTGGCCACCGACAATTGGGTGTCCAGTCGTCGCATTTCTACGGTATCTTGCACCACTTTAGCCCAATCAGGGGGCAGGTTAAAACGCTGAATAACCTCGGCGGAGTCCCTTGACGACAGGGGAAAGGCCAGCGCAGCCAGGTAGGCCATTGGGTTCGCGGGATGGTCGTAACTTGACCTGGAATCAAGGGACAGTATGGCGGCCTTATCGGTCAGAGCAGGGTGGACGGCCTTCAAGACGCCCAGATCGATCGCCCGGGCCAGGGCCGCACCGGGATGCTCCTCCTCCAAAATTCTTGCCAGCTCGTGGCGTAGCCGGTCACCGCTGACCGCATCCATATAGCCGCTGGTCAGAGCGCCGCTCAGATGCGCTTCGCTGTCGCCTTCCAGGGCAAAGCCAAACCGCTGCTCGTATCGCACCGCCCGCAGCATCCGGGTCGGGTCGTCGGCAAAGCTCAGCGGGTGCAGCGTCCGGATCCAGCCTTTGCCCAGTTCATCAATACTATGATGCTCATCGATCGGCTGTGGGACCAGTTGGTCCAGGGGCAAGGCCAGGGAGTTGATGGAAAAGTCACGGCGAGCCAGGTCATCGTGTATCGTGCCGGGCGATACATCCGGCAGCGCGCCGGGAGCCGAATATACTTCCTGGCGGGCCGTTACCAGGTCAATATGACAGTCGCCCTGGGATACGGTGGCGGTGCCAAAACGGTCATAGACCGCCAACTGCCACCCCAGTTCCCGGGCCAGCATCGAGGCCAATGCCGGTGCGTCGCCTTCCAGCACGAAGTCCAGATCGTTGGTCGGAAAACCCAACAAAACATCCCGAATCGGGCCGCCCACCAGGTACACGGGCAAAGACTCGGCCAGGGCTTTCTGGCGAAGAGTTTTCAAGAATATGAGGTTGCTGCCACCGATGCTTTTTTCGATAGCCTGAAGCGGGTCATGGATGTGCCGCAGCTTGCGCGTGGAAGGGCCTCCTGTGTGCCGGGTATTATAACATAGCGGTGACGGCGCTTTCCGTCATTAAGTTCCGTCATTAAATTCCGGCGATGCCGTTAATTCCAGGCGGCATAGTATGGCCGAGCCTAACTTCCCAGGAATTTCACAGGGTACTACGACTTTCGTTAACCCTTCGTATATAATGCATTTGTGTATCCGGAGTATTTCAGGAAAGTTATCGCTGGAGCGCGGAAGGATTGACGGAACGGTTAGAGACGGCGCTGGGCTTATCCTTCAATGACCGGGGCTTGTTGCACCAGGCCCTGGTACATGGCTCGTTCCTCAATGAGCAGGGCGGCTCGCCGTTGGATTCCTACGAGCGCATGGAATTCCTGGGCGATGCCGTCCTGGAACTGGTGGTTTCCACTGAGATTTACCACCGGCTGCCTCAACTATCAGAGGGAGAGCTCACCAAAATCCGCGCTGGCCTGGTCTGCCGGGAAAATCTGTCCCGGGCCGCGCAAGCCATGGACCTGGGCAGCTTTCTTTGGCTGGGCAAGGGCGAGGAAGCCACCGGGGGCAGGGAAAGGGACTCGATTCTCGAGGCGGCGTTTGAAGCCCTGGTCGCCGCCATCTACCTGGACCAGGGATACCAACAAGCCCGCAGCTTCGTCCTGAAAGGGTTGCAGCCCAGTCTGAAAGAGGTTTTCCGGCGGGGCTCCCCGCCGGAAAACCCCAAAAC
>DASTLM010000088.1:0-3841 GCA_035714945.1 Dehalococcoidia bacterium
GAGGGTCTGGACATTAATCACGCGGTCTACGAGTGGAATCACGCCCGGCAAATGCTGGAGATCCGGTTGATGGAGGCCGGCGGGGACGTGGACCGGCAGGCGGCCACCGCCGACCTGTTCAGCGAGCGTTTTCTGCTCAAACGTCCGCTGCTGCAAGCCATCGACGAGAGCCGGGACCGGTCTCCGGTGCTGCTGATCGACGAACTGGACCGGGCCGATGAGGAGTTCGAGGGCTTTCTGCTGGAGTTGCTGGCCGATTTCCAGATAACCATACCGGAGTTGGGTACATTCCGGGCGGTGCATCCGCCAGTGGTGATTATCACCTCCAACCGGACCCGGGAAATTCATGACGCGTTGAAACGCCGTTGCCTCTATTACTGGATCGACTTCCCCGATTTCCAGAAGGAGTTGCAGATTATCACCGCCAGGCTGCCCGATGCCCCCCGCCGGCTGGCCCAGGATGTGACCGGGTTTATCCAGGAACTCCGGGAGACCGAGCTTTACAAAATCCCCGGCGTATCTGAGACCATCGATTGGATTTCCGCTTTGCAAGCCCTCAACCAGACCCAGCTGGACCCCCAGGTTATTGATGACACCCTGGGCATTATGCTCAAGTACCAGGATGACATCGAGATGGTCCGCGGTGAACCCGTCCGGGCTATGCTGGAACGTTCGCAGAACCGAGGCCCCCGGAGGGGTGGTCGTGGCGGCTGATTCCGACGGGCATATTCTGCACAACTTGATGCTCTTCGGCGAGGTGTTGCGGCGGCTGGGGTTGGACTTCGGCTCTGGCAACATGCTGGACCTGGTGCGAGCCACCCAGGATGTTACGATAGATATCAACATCGGCCGCAAGCAAGACTTTCAGCAGGCTGCCCGTTGCCTCCTGGTGCACCGCAAGCAAGACTTGCCGCTGTTTGACGATGCGTTCAAGGTATTCTGGCGGCCCCCGGCCCACGGCATCAGCACCCGGGAATTGCGGTCGATGGGCGAGGAACGCCGGTACCGCACTCCCCGAGTAGGCCCGGCAGGAGCCGGTGCCAATGACGCTGAGGGAGGTGCACCTGATCCCGCAAGACCGCCGGTGGTGGACCTGACCCGTACCTACAGCGCTCAGGAAGTGCTGCGGGCCAGGGACTTCGCCGAGTATTCTCCGGTCGAAATGTCCCAGGCCCGGGTATTGATGTCCCAGCTTTCCTGGAATCCGGGCCGGCGTCGCACCAGAAGGTTGAGCGCCGGCGGCGGGGCCAGGCTAGACCTCCGGCGCTCCTTTCGCGACAGCCTGAAGTACGGCGGCGAGTTGCTGGACCTGGCCCATCTTCAGCCCAAACACAAACCCCGCAGCCTGGTGCTGATCTGCGATGTCAGCGGCTCGATGGAGCGATATACCCGGATGCTGCTTCATTTTACCCACACCATCGCCGGGGACCTGGGCCGAGTGGAAGCTTTCCTGTTCGCCACGCGCCTCACCCGAATCACCAGGCACCTGCGCTACCGCAATATCGACCAGGCGGTGACCGAAGTGTCCCGGGCGGTTCCCGACTGGGCCGGGGGCACCCGGATCGGCGAGACTCTCAAAACCTTCAATTACCAGTGGGCGCGCCGGGTGCTGCGCAGCGGCTCGGTGGTGCTGATTATCTCCGACGGCTGGGACCGGGGCGAGCCGGAGTTGTTGTCCCAGGAGATGGCCCGGCTGCAGCGCAGCTGTCACCGTTTGATCTGGCTCAATCCTCTCCTGGGGTCTCCAGAATACCAACCTCTAACCCGGGGGATGCAGGCGGCGCTGCCCTACATCGACGACTTCCTGCCGGTTCATAATCTGGACAGCCTGGAATCGCTGGCCCGACATTTGAGCCAGCTCCGTCCCCACCGTGGTCTGAGTATTGGTCGCCGCCGGGCTGGTGGGGCGGACCCGGAACCGCCGCCCGCAGCTGGACCAGGTACCCGGCGGGAGATTAACCCGGCCCTGGCTTCGACTTTCCGAAACCCCATGGGGGGCCGGGTGTCCCCGCAGTGAGCGTCGACATTGGGGTTGGGTCCTGGCCATGTCCCATAAACAGTCCGGTAAATATATCTGGAGCACACAATGACCATTAATCAGGAGCGTCCCCACCCGGAATTCCTGGTCGATGCGGCCTGGGTTCAGGCCCACCAGGATGAATCCAATGTGGTGCTGGTGGACATTGACGGCGAGGCGGGATTTCACCGAGGGCATGTCCCCGGCGCGGTGATGCTGCCCAGCAACTATGAGCGGGACCCGGATTCCGGCCTGGTCAGCACCTTCCCTCCTGACCGGTTTCCCGCCGTCTGTCAGAGCCTGGGGATCGGTGACGACACTCAGGTGGTTGCCTATGATAACAATATGAGCCTGTATGCGGCCCGTTTCTGGTGGGTGCTGAACTACCACGGACACACCAGGGTGAAGGTGCTGGATGGCGGCTGGCGTCGCTGGGTAGCTGAAGGACGTCCGGTGAGCTTTGCACCGTCTGCCCCAGGTACCGGGGTGAAGTTCACCCCTAAAACCGACAGTTCGTTATTGGGAACATTGGACCAGGTCCGGGAGGCCTGCGCCGTGGGCGGCTCGGTGATCTGGGACGTGCGCACCAGCAGCGAGTACGATGGCACGGTCCGCCGGAGGGACCTGCGCCCAGGGCACATCCCCGGTGCGGTCAACCTGGAGTGGGCTGACCTGATGGACCGGGAAACTCACCGGTTCAAGCCGTTGGCGGAAATTCGCAATTTGCTCAACGACCGGGGCATAACGCCAGACAAGGCGGTCTTTGCCTATTGACAGGCTGGGGTCCGTGCGGCGCACGGCGTGTTTCTGCTCCGGATGCTAGGGTATAACCAGGCCAGGAACTACGACCGCTCAATGAGCGAATGGGCCGGTCGGGACGACACCCCAATGGAGATGTAGTCCCGTTCCGCAGGGGTCCAGGGGCCTCACCCGACGGGGGATGGGGACTCAGGCCGCGTCCGCCAGTTTGCGACCAGGCCCCTGAACAACAGGTACAGAACTATGGCATCCAACAGGTGCCAGAGAAAGTGGGTGCCTGGGGGGAAGAGCGGGCACACTACCCCGTCGAGGGTCCGAAAGGTCAGCGCGAGAGCGAAAACGCCGGCCGCTGCCGGCACCGTCCAAGGTCCGCGCTTCTGATGGTAGTAGTGATAGACGGCCAGACTGAGCAGGGCGATGAGGGTGGGGATATAGGGGAGGGTCCCCTGGCTAATCTGGGGGAGCGCCCGACCAATCAGGAATGCGATGAGCAGGCTGGCGACCGCCAGGGCAGCGTAGGACGAACGAAGGAAAATGACGTTCCGACAATACAGCCACAGATAGCCGAGCTGGAAGACCAGAAGGGGTACCAGGTCAAGGACTCCGGCCCAGGTGGTCGCAAAGGTGTGGAAGAGGGCGCTCCCGATCCCGATGGCGGCCATCAGGCCGATGAGCGCGGTGATACTCCCAGGAACCGGACTGGAACGGTGAGCCAGCCGCCAGGAAGCCCAGGCGGCCACCACAAACGCCAGGTTAGTCCAGGCATTCAGCGGCTCGGCTCCCAGGTCGGGGCCCATTCGTTCACAGTAGAGGTCTAGAATTTGGGAAGGGCCTTCATTTCTCCCCGTTACCCGGTAGCCCCCCTGGCCGCGTCGACCGTGCCTCCGGCAGGATTTGAAAGAGCTTGAGGATAGTCGGGGCCGTCGAGGGAATAACCTCGATGGGGTTGCTGGACTACATCATACCGCGAATCAGTCGCTTGCCCTGTTCATCAGTGAGACCCAGTTGCCTCAAGGCCAGAGGGCCTCCCTGAAGCACCGGCTCCCTCTGGCCGAGGCTTGGTTG
>DASTLM010000089.1:0-4430 GCA_035714945.1 Dehalococcoidia bacterium
CCCTGCTCCTTCAAGCCGCGAGCGACAAAATCGGCTATCGGAGCTTCGTCTTCGACCAACAAGATACGCATCGGAGATCACCATGCCCGGTACTGAATAAGGTATTGGTTCAAGTATATCGAAAAATGATTGATAGCACATGGAGCTACTCATTGCATGGGTAATCTGGGAATGGGTAATTCGTTCACCGGTGAAATTTCCCGGTTCTGCGGCCGCACTGCTGTTGCCTTAGCCGCCAGCTTCTGCCAAAATACGCCAATCAATCCCAAACTATTGACCCGAAAGCTCGTAACCCAAAGCTCGAAGTTATACTACGAAGGTAGAAGAGAGGTGAACAATATGGCGGACAACCTGACCATCCTGGTGGGTACGGTAGGACAGGGCATAATCCGTAGCGGAGACAACGGCGAGAACTGGCGTCGGGTTGGAATCAACGCCGGCCTGCACTCGGACGCTCTGGTACGTTGCATCACCAATCATCCCCACCGGCCGGAGCAGGTGTTTATTGGGACGGAAAAGGGCCTCTACCAGAGCCAGGACGCCGGGCTGAACTGGCAGTTGGTGGACTCGGCCCTGAGCGACTACTGCGTCTGGTCTCTGGCCATCGACCCAACGGACACCAGCATCATGTTTGCCGGCACCGGGACTCCCGATCCGGCCACCATATTCCGCTCTACCGACCGCGGAACGACCTGGGAGAAACGCCCGGTGGAGGTGGCCGCCGAGTGCCCGGCGGTGGGCGTACCCCGGGTTACCGGCATTGCCATCGACCCGGAAAACCACAATGACATCTGGGTGGGTTTCGAGGTTGATGGCGTGCGCCACAGCACCGACGGCGGCGACACCTGGCAAAAGCTGAACGGCGACATACCAAACCCCGACGTACACAACGTGGCGGTGGCGTCAGGTCCGCCGAAAACCGTAGTGGTCGTGGTTAACGACGATGTCTATACCAGTGACGACGGCGGCGCCAGATGGCGGTCGGTGGGAGTGCGCCAGAACTTCCCTCTAACCTATCCCCGGGGCATCCTGGTCCAACCCGGTAATCCCCAGACCATCTTCCTGACCCTGGGCGACACTACTCCCGGCCGGACCGGAGCCATCATGCGCTCCCGGGACACGGGCAAAACCTGGGAGCGCCTGACCCTGCCGGTACAACCCAACACCGCCATGTGGGTAATCAACTCCCAGCCCGCCGATCCCAACACGCTCATCGCCGGCAGCCGGTACGGCTACCTGTACCGCAGCGACGACGGCGGTGACACCTGGGCCAAGCTGTGGCGGGAGGTCAGCGAAATATCCTCGATTCTTTGGATTGCCAACCAGTAACGGCCAGCAGTAACCGCCATATGGAAACATCCAGCCAATCACAAATCTGTCCTGGACGAGGTGGTTGCCATGTCCGTTGCCCGTGAACGGTTTCGCCAGGTGCTTTCCCGGGATACCTGCACCCTGGCCGCCAACATCTTCGATCCGCTGTCGGCCCGTATCGCCCAACTGCTGGAGTACCAGGTGTGTGTTCTATCCGGATCAGTGGGGAAGGTGGCCAACCTGGGAGTACCGGACATCGTGCTCTCCAACATGTCCGACGTGGTGGACCATTGCCGCCGCATTATTCGCATGGCCGACGTCAGCCTGATGGTCGATGCGGAGGACGGCTTCGGTAATGCGGTGAACGTTTCGCGAACGGTGCGGGAACTGGAGGCGGCCGGGGTTTCGGCCATCGAGATCGAGGACAATCTGGTCCCCAGGCAGTTCAACCTGTCTCGGCCGGGGCTGGTATCCACCGAGGAGCAGGTGGGCAAGCTGCAGGCCGCGGTGGCTGCCCGCCTCGACGCCACCACGGTGATTGTCGCCCGGTCGGCGGCGCTGGGTGAGTGCCCGCTGGAAGAGGCGTTACAGCGGATCAGGGCCTATTCGGAGACTGGTGCCGAAGCAGTGATGCTTACTGGTGGCAAAAGCCGGGAGCAACTACAGGCGGTCCACCGGGTAACTCCGCTGCCGCTCTGTGTGCTCAGTCCTCCCGCCGATGTCCGTAACGACCCGGCTTTTCTGGAGGCCAACGGGGTGCGCGTTCTGATGCTGGGCAATCCCACTTTCGCCGTGGCGGTAAAGGCCATCCATGACTGCCTCCAGCATCTGAAGGACGGAAACCCCCTGGAGGACCTGTCGGGACGGCAGGCTGCCCCGGCCCTGCTTCGCTCGGTAAACCGTACTGATGAGTTTATCGGCCTGCAGGAACAGTATCTACGGTCGTGATCCGAGGGAGTCCGGAAATTATCCGTATCTCGTTGGTGGCGTTTCTTTTTGCCGGGATTCCCTGAGGGAATCCGTTGGATTCGTAAAAACATAAAGGGCTAGAGCCGGGGACTTTGGACTGGAACGTCTATATTCTGGAATGCGCCGACGGGACCCTATATACCGGCATCACCAATGATCTGGACCGCCGGATGTCGGAGCACGAATCGGGGAGGGGCGCAAAATACACCAGAGGCCGGGGGCCGTTCCAACTGATTTACCACCAGGTTTGCGGGGATAGGGGACAGGCTGCAAAACGGGAATTCGAGATAAAAGCGTTGGACCGAGAACAAAAGCTTGGCCTGGTATCCGACCAGCGCCAGAGGAGCTAAGGCCCAGCAATTGTCCATCCCGGCGGGCCAATCAATCCAGTCACGTTTTAGTTGACTGCCTCACCCCGCGGTTTTATAGTGCAGGTTTTACCGTGTATGGGAAGCCGGCGGGGCGCATATTCACGGAGTTCAGTTCAAGCTGGCCCAAATCCTGTCGAAAGCCAATCATGTAGCGGAGATAAAAATGTCTTCCCAAGAACAACCTGGTGAATCGTCTACCCTCATTCCGGTATCGGAGGACCCATTATGTAGAGAGTGCTCCCTGACCTCGCTGGATACCTGGATCACTCCCACCGGCCGATTTTACATCCGCAGTCACTTCTCAGATGTGCCCAGTTTGAGCCGGTCAAGCTGGCATCTGGCGGTGGATGGGGAAGTCAGCCAGCCTCTGACCCTCAGTCTTCAGGATATCCTGGCAATGCCCAGTAAAGAGGTCGTCACGACCCTGGAGTGCGCGGGCAATAGCC
Organism: Dehalococcoidia bacterium; assembly: GCA_035714945.1. Lineage (GTDB taxonomy): Bacteria > Chloroflexota > Dehalococcoidia > Lucifugimonadales > UBA3495 > Casp-Chloro-G3. Next base: position 3,098 of record DASTLM010000089.1, read on the forward strand.
GCTCCTACACCACGCCGCCCTCCGAGGGTCTGGCTTTCCGGCACGGGGCGGTGAGCACCGCGCGATGGAAGGGGGTCCCCTTGAGCCATTTGCTGGATCGCGCCGGTTTGAAGGAAACCGCGCTGGAATTGGTGTTTGAAGGAGCTGACCACGGCCAGGAAGAAGAAGATGGGGTCGCCTTTGAGCTCAACTACCGGCGGAGTTTGACGCTAGACATGGCGCGACATTCCGATATTTTGCTGGCCTACGAGATGAACCGGGAAGCCTTGACCCCGGACCACGGATTCCCCCTCCGGCTGATTGTTCCAAAGTGGTACGCCATGGCCTCTGTAAAATGGCTAACGCGCATCAATGTTGTGGCGCAACCCTTCAACGGTTTCTTCCAACAGCGGCGTTATGTGATGATCAATGAGGGGCCCGAAGATTCCCTGGAGCGGGAACCAGTAACTACGTTGAAGGTAAAGTCGCTGATTGCCAGTCCCCGGCACGGTGAGGTGGTCCAGCCGGGCAGTTGCACCATCAGGGGTTTTGCCTGGTCCGGGGAAGGGGAAGTCAATCGGGTGGAGGTGAGCGCCGACGGAGGGCGTACCTGGCAGGAGGCCAGGTTGCTGGGCCAGGCCAACCCGAACGCATGGCGCCAGTGGGAACTGATCTGGCAGGCTTCCCATCCGGGCCACTTCATTATGATGGCCCGCGCCACCGACTCGGCGGGCAACACTCAGCCCGGGACCATACCCTGGAACTTCCGGGGCTACGCCAATAACTCGATCCACACCATCGCCATTGAAGTGCCCATATTGGGTGAAATCCCCTCATAATTCTTCAAGAGAAATGTCAAATCGTCCTTTGAATCCGGTGAATCCGGTTGTCGGGCCCCGATGCAACCGGGGCCATGGGGGGCCCGACGAAGCAATTGCAACGAAGCAATATCAAGGCAATATCAAGGAAGTAGTGAAGTCAACTACCGCCAGCTAAAGCAAGCGGCTTGTATCTACAAACAGGAGAATCCTGATGCGACACGATAGGCCGGTTGACATCGGCCCGCCCCAGACACATTTACCACCCAGAGCGTGTTACAGGTTTTCACCTGACGCCGAAAGTTTTACCCAGGCAGCGATTTCTGCCCGGAACCCGATACCTTCGGTTGTTAAAGTGCCCGAAGCCGTTTTATCCCCCCAGGGGGTGCCTTCGCACGCGGATACACTAGCACATTCGGAAATCTAGTTAAAGGAGGATTGTAGCTTTCGTCTGTCTGCTAAAGCAGACAGTCCCCAGCTACACGACATTATGGGCGAAGCACTGGCACCAGTTTTACTGGTTGAAGACGACCCTG
>DASTLM010000090.1:0-11745 GCA_035714945.1 Dehalococcoidia bacterium
GTCATCTCGCGCTCCTGATCTCATTCGTCGGCCAACACCAAATGCCCTGGCGTCAACAGAGAGAATACGAATAAATCCGTCCAGCGTCAAGCTGAATCCCCTGGCCCTTCAATTATGTAACGTGTATCCTTATTCATGAGAACCAGAATTTAAGGTAACTAACCAACGAAAGTACCGGTGGCAACGAGTAACGTTTTTTGAGAGGTGCTTGTGAAGCTCGGCATGCTCTGGATTGTTTACGTCTTGCTGGGGGCCGGCGCACTGGTGGCGCCCGGTGCGATACACGCCGACGGTGATGAAATCCTGCTGGTCAGCCAGAGTGCGGTGAGCGATTTTCCCAACGGGGTCAAATTCCTCATCCGAGCCACCAGCCCCGATGAAATCGTCGATATTCGGGTGTACTTCAAAAAACTGGGACAGTCCAGCCGCAGTTCCTACCGGGCGGTGGAATTTGAACCAGGCACCGAAATTACCGGCGAGTCCCAGATTCTCAGCGGCCGCGGCGGCGAATACATACCTCCGGGGACCCGCATCGAGTATTCCTTCGAGATTCAGGACACGGCAGGCCGCACCCTGCGGACCGAAGACCAGGTGTTCGTCTACCTGGACAACCAGTTCGAATGGAAAACTTTGACTGACGGCCTGATCACCCTTTACTACAATGGCAGTGTCAGCGAAGAGCGGGCCCAGACGATGCTGCAGGGCGCCCAGGAGACTCTGCTACGGATGGGGCCGGTATTGGGAACAACGCCCAGGGAGCCCCTGCATATAGTGACCTATGGAAAATACCAGGAAATGGTCAATGCGCTGCCCTTTCGCGCTCAAGCGGTACGGGACAACCTGATCACCGAAGGCACGGCATTTTCCGAAGAACGGGTGTTGCTGGTGCTCAGCGAAGGCAGCGGCTATCTGGGCACCACGTCCCACGAGTTCACCCACCTGCTGGTGGCCGATGCCGCCGGACGGGCCACCGCGATGGTCCCTTCCTGGCTCAACGAAGGGTTGGCCGAGTACGGAAATATTGAGCCTGGCGGGGAATACGACCGATACCTGAGCCAGGCCATCGCCAATGGGCAACTCAGGCCGCTCTGGTTCCAGGGGACCTTCAGCGGCACTCCTAACGAAATCATCACCGCCTACGGTCAGGGCAAGTCAGTGGTGGAGTTCCTGCTGGCGACCTACGGCGACCAGAAGATGGCCGACCTGATCGCCGCGTTGAAACGCACCTTTAACATTGACGCGGCCCTGGAGGCGACCTACGGATTCGACCAGTATGGCCTGGATACCGAATGGCGAAAGTCATTGGGCCTGGAACCCCTGGCGCCCCCGGAGGAGCGGGTGACCCAGCAGCGGGTTACGCCCACGGCGCCAGCAACCATTGTTCCAACCACCACGCCGGCGGAGGTTGCCCCCCAGAATACCTCCCCGCCGGAGCCACCGAATACTCCCGGGCCAGACTCGGCACAGACATCTCTCGGATGCAGCCCGCCTGGCGCTGCCGGGCCTTCGGGGAGCGACCTGGCGGTGCTGGCACTGTTGGGCGGCCCCCTGGTCATGCTGTCGGCCGGGAAGTTCCGGCGGCGACGCTAGGGAATTAGCCGCGACCCCCACTGTCATCGCCCTGGCCGTTCCGTCCTTGAATTGGCCCGGTCATCGGGTGCGGGGATTGAATGCATCGTTCACCGCGTCGCCCAGCAGGTTAAACGAGAACAGCAAGATGGAGATGGTTATCACCGGGAACAGCAGCAGGTGAGGATCGGAGCGCAGTACCGAGATGCTGCTATTCTCGTAAATCATGCGGCCCAGGCTCGGTGTCGGGGGTTGAACTCCGATACCGATAAAGCTGAGGAACAGTTCGGCCCCAGCAAAAGTGGCCAACCCAGCCGAGACGGATACGATTACCGGACTGATGATGTTGGGAAGGACATGCACCCTCAGGATGCGGGCAGTGGACGCTCCAATCGCCCGGGCAGCCTCCGAATACTGGTTTTCCCGCACCTGGAGCACCTGTCCCCGGACCAGACGGGCCATGCCGAACCAGGAGAATACGGCCAGGGCAAAAGAAACTAGCGCGAAGTCGACTATTCCCAGCTTTAAAATCCAATCAATTCCGGTAGCATCCTCAAACTCCTGGACCAGAACGACAATGCGCGGCCGCAGGGTAGACACGATTATCAGCAACAGGAATACTTCGGGGAAGGCCGAAGTTACCTCGCCAACCCGCATGATAACGCCGTCGGCCAGCTTGCCCAGATAGCCGCTGACCAGACCCAGGGCAATTCCCAGAAAGAGGCTGCCTCCCAACAACGCCATTACCGTTATGATCACCGTGGTCCGCAATCCGAAAATAATCCGGGTCATCATGTCCCGGCCCAGCCGGTCGGTGCCAAAGGGGTGCTGGAAACTCGGCCCCTGCTTGGCGACGGACAGGTCCTGGTCGTTGTAGCCATAGGGAGTCACCACCGAGGCAAAAATTCCAGACCCGTACATCAGTACGATGACTCCCAGGAAAAACATGGCCAGCTTTTTGCGCCGCAACCGCCTCAAGGAGAGGGCCATGTAGCTCCGGCCATGACCCGGCGGTCCGGTCAGCAAGGTTGCCGAATTTTCAGACGCCAAGGGTACCGCCTCCCAGGCGAATTCTGGGGTCGAGGAGCGGGTAAGCCAGGTCAATCAGCAGATTAGCCAGCACGAATAGGGTCGTTCCAATAATGACCACCGCCATGATGATGGGGTAGTCCCGGGCGAAGAGGGACTCTATAGCCAGCAGACCCACGCCGGGGATGCCGAAGTACAACTCGACAATGAACGAACCGCTGGCCAGACCAGCCAGGGAGAAACCCAACGTGGTGACCACCGGAATCAGAGCGTTACGGAGGACATGACGGGTTATCACCGCCCGCTCTCCCAGGCCCTTGGCCCGCGCGGTGCGGATATAGTCCTGGTGCACCACTTCCAGGGTGCTGGCCCGGGTCAGCCTGGTGATAATCGCCACGCCGGGGATGCCAATCACCAGGGCTGGCATAATGATTCTGGTGTCGAAAAACCCACCCCAACCATGGGTCGGCAGTAGTTGCCATTTCAGCGCAAATAGGATTAGCAGCATCGGCGCAGTGAAGAAGACCGGCAGCGACTGGGCCAGCAACGTAGCGGCCACCGAGGTGGTGTCCCAGATAGAACCCTGGTTTAACGCTGAAAACAGTCCAATGGGTATGCCCAGGGCCACCGAAATAATCAGGGCCGCCAGATTCAGCTGGGCCGATACCGGGATGCGCTGGGCCAGCAATTCTCCTACGGAGCGGCCCCGGTACTGATAGCTCTCGCCGAAGTCCCCCCGGACCACTCCTGAGACATACCGGTAGTACTGGACGGCGATGTTGTCGTCCAGACCCCGCTGCTCTCGAATCCGTTGCACCGCCGCCGGGTCGGAGTACTGGCCCAGGAGAATTTGCACCGGGTCGCCCGGTCCATATTGCCCGAGAACGAAGGTTATGAACGAGACCAGAAACAGCAATACCGGGACCCACAACAAACGTCGGGCGATATACGTACCCAAGCAGCGTTCCTCTTAGCTGGCCCGATAAATGTACCGATACCTGGGGATGGTCATGGCGGTCAGATAATAGCCCTTGACGTCTGGTTTAACCAGAGCGTAGGTCTCTCCGCTGTTCCACAGCGGGACCCAGGGAGCATCATCCAATATCATCTGCTCAATGCGATTATACAACTCAAACCGCCTGGTCTGATCGGCCTCGACCCTGGCTTGCTCCAGCAGCCGATCCACCTCCGGATTGCTGTAGTTGGTCTGGTTGTTGTCACTCCCGCTGTGAAACAGAATGTCCAGGAAATTCTCCGGGTCCGGGTAGTCAGCCCCCCAGGCGATTACGAACATCTGGTAGCGGCGGGCGTGCAGGTCCTGCAGGAAGGTGGCCCACTCGGTTTGTTGAATATCAACCTGGATTCCCAGTTCCTGCTCCCAGGAGTCCAGTATTACCTCCAGGTCCAGAGGAACGTTGGCCCCAAAACTTCCCGATATGTTCATGGTGATGCGGGGCAGATTTTCCAGATCGTCACCATATTCGGATTCCTGGAGCAACTGCCTGGCCCTTTCCAGGTCATATTGGTAGCCGCGGAGGTCGGGGTTATACGAGGGAAATCCCGGCGGGATGATGCCGTTGGCTGGTGTCCTCAAATTGGAAAGAACCAGGGTCGAGATGGATTCCCGGTCTATTGCCAGGTTCAGGGCCAACCGGACCTTTGGATCATCCAGGGGTGGCTGATCAACGTTGAGGCCAATGTACTCCACGCTGAAGGTTGACGGCGCCGTTACTAACTGAGCATTCAGGGGCTCGTTGGGGTCCAACACCCGGTCCAGGTCGGCGATACCCACCCCGGTCACGTCGATTTCGTCATTTTCGTACATCAACATGGGAGTGCCGCCGCTCAGAATGAATTCGATTTCATCCAGGTAGGCGGGTTTGAGGTGATAGTTATCATTTCGTTCCAGCCGGAGGATTTCGCCGACCTGGTACTCGGCCAACTTAAACGGCCCAGTGCCGTTGGGCTGCCGCAGCCATCCTTCGCCCAGGCCCTCCACGTTGTCCCGGTCCAGCACAAATGCAGTGGGATAGGTCAGCTTGGCCAGGAAATAGGCCTTGGCGGCGTCGATGGTGATTGCCAGGGTCTGGTCATCGACGGCTCGGACGCCCTCGATGGTAGTGGCGGAGCCGCTGAGCTTCTCAGTAACGCCCACGATGTCCCCCAGGTATTGGGCCGCCACCGGGGCCTGGGTTGCCGGGTCGGTAACCCTTTCCAGCGACCACTTCGCGTCCTGCGCCGTTACCGGCTTGCCATCGTGGAACCTGGCGTTACGGCGAAGATGAAAGGTGTAGGTCCGGCCGTCGGCGCTAAGGTCAATGGTTTCCGCCAGGTCAGGGACCACCTTCAGGTCGAGGTCTACCGTGACCAGACCACCAAATATCTCGTTAACCAGGGACCCCGAAACATTGTCGGTGGTCAGGTGGGGGTCAAGGGTCGGCGGGTCGCTGAACAATCGCACCAGTTTACCGCCCGGGGCGGCGTCAACCGCGTCCACCTGGGCCTGCAATGAAGGCCTGTCGCCAGCGGTGGGTGACGGACTGACCGTAGTGGCCGCAGTGGGAGATGCCGGTGACGGGGAACTTTGAGATGACGGGGAACCTGGAGCGGCAGTCGGCTCCAGTGCGGGGGTGGTTGACACCCCGGAACACGCGATGAGGAATAACGGACCGATGACCATGGCGGCCAGGGAATTCCAAGCCATTTTTACCCACCCTTCTGTAGAGTCAAACTTTGCCAGTTAATTTTTCCAATAGCCGGTTACTTCCTTCAAGTAACCAAACAAGTAATCAAGCAAGTAATCACATTTAAGGAGGAACCTGTCTCCAGAGAGTCAAGGCCATTGTAATCTTGTATGCTGTAATCTTGTAATCAAGGTAAGCAAAGTAATCAAGCCCATTGTATTGAATTACCGGGGGTAAATTCAACGCCCGGCCCGGGCGAGGATTGATTCCTTCTTGTAACCCACCTGCCTTTTTGCTAACATTACCGGGCTGAAGCAATGCCGGTACTTCTGGGGGAGGCCTGGAACTTCTACTGGAGTTTCTGGTGTAATTTCTTGGGAAGCCTGGTGGTTCAGCGCCAATATGGCGAGCGTAGCCAAGCGGTCCAAGGCGCCTGTCTGTGGCACAGGAGACCACGGGTTCGAATCCCGTCGCTCGCCCCAGTCCCCACCGCATCACTGCCAGGCGCCTGTAGCTCAATGGATAGAGTACTGGGCTTCGAACCCAGGGGTTGTGGGTTCGAGTCCCACCGGGCGCACCAGAATTGAGCACGAAATCAGGCCCTGGAAATTGATCCAGGGCCTTAATTTTTGGGCTTGCCAACATTTTGCTGACAACCCCGGTTAACTTGTGCTGACAATTTCCAGGTTTTCAGTGGCTGTGACCGATGCCTGGTCAAACCGCGCGGCAGCGGCTTCTCGCAGGCCCGGCAGAACATGGCTGTAGGTGTCCAGTACAGTTTGGCTGAAAAACAAAGGTATTATAATGGTGGGGCCGCTGAGACGGCGGACGTGAATAGTGGTGGTGAGTGAAATGCGTGGGCCAAAACCTCCTGCAGTTAAATTATCCCCAGACTATTACAACCGAACCATGGCCAGGCCCTTCAAATGGACCTACCAGGGGAAGGTCTTAGTCGCATAAACTATGGAAGCATTTGAGCCATGCTGTACTAGTGGCAAAACGGGAGTACCGATCCCATTAGCTGAAACTGTTGTTGGTCTACAATCTTGTCGGTAGTTGACAGGTCAGGGAAAAATGTCAAATCAAGCAGGGACTGACACTGAGTACTAAACAACAGAACCGATTGCAGATCATGAACGGAGTACTGGAGCGGCAGTGTTTATTAATTTCCGCATATGTGAAGGTTCTAGACCAACGCGTTCTACACTGTTTGGCGTAGTTCTTTTGACATTTTTGGTTGGGCTGTCGGTACGGCAGTCTGACCCAGTCAGTGCCGCGGGCCTTTCCGTTTCTCCAACCAGCACATCTCCTGGCCAGATGGTTACCGTGAGTGGGTCCGGTTTTGTAGATACCGAGACCGTTATTCTAAGATTCGGCGATATTACCCGAAACATTATCGTCGCCGGGACAAATTGGTCTGAGAGTATCACGGTGTCCTCAACTCCGGGAGGCTCTGTGGCAGTTTCTGCTACCGGTTCTTCCAGCGGCGCGGTAAACACCAGCTTCACGGTTATCCCTACCGCCTCCCTGTCCCGGAATGATGGCTCAGTTGGTTCCAATGTCAATGTGACCGGAGAGGGCTTTCCGGCAACTCAGCTGATCAATATTATCTTTGGCGGTCAGACTGTCAGTTCCGTAAGCTCCGGGTCCAATGGCAGCATGAATGCATCATTTATAGTGCCATCGGTGGCGGCAGGTACCTACAGCGTCAACATCGGCGCCTTTCCACCGATCAGCTTCCGAGTCAGCTCCACCTTCACCCTGGCTCCCAACAGCGGGCCTCCGGGGACCTCGGTCCAGATCCTGGGCACCGGATTTGGGCCCAGCGCCAGTGTAAATCTGACCATTGGCGGCACTCCATGGCAGTCCCTGGTCACTGATGAAGACGGTGAATTGACCGGCACACTTCAGATACCTCAGTTGTCGGGAGGTCTCAAGACGATAACGGTTTCCGGCGGGGGCGGGTCCGCCACTTTTAACGTAACTTCCACTCTGACGGTGGCCCAGCTTAACGCGGCGCCGGGGGATACGGTGGAAGTCAGCGGGAGTGCCTTCGGCGCCAACGAGAGTGGCATCACGGTTAAATTTGCCGGCGCCACCGTGGCCTCCGGTATCGCCGCCGATAGCCAGGGAAACTGGACCGCCAGCTTTACGGTGCCATCCACCACCGCCGGGGCGAAAAGTATTACCGCCTCGGGGCCCTCCAGCATTAATGTCCCCACTACCAGTATAACTATCGGCGCGGGTATCACTCTGGGGGAGAGCAGCGGCCCCCCTGGATCCCTGCTCAGAATCACGGGTTCCGGCGCCCGCAGCAACGAGACACTCATCATAGATGTGGGGGGCGGACTGGCCTCGTTTCAGGCTACTGCCGATGGCAATGGTGTGTGGGAAACTGAAATCACCATCCCAGCTGCGCCTAAGGGGTCCCTGACCATTCGGGCTGCTGGCGCCAGCGGCGAGGGTGCAACTGCTACATTTAATGTCACGCCCACATTGGTTCTTTCGGAACCCGCGGGTCCTCCAAGATCTACTTTAATAATTACGGGAGAAGGATTCGAGGCCAATCAGTCCGGGATTGACATCTCCTTCGACAACGATATCGTCTCTTCCGTGGCCAGTGACTCCCGGGGGTCCTGGACACTGGAGTTGACCATTCCTCCCGCCAAGAAGGGTACATATGTGATCAAGGCCTCGGGAGGAGGCACCGAACAGCAGGCTTCCTTTACGGTGGTTCCGGGGCTTTTCATTAGCAAGCCTCGGGCTGGGCCCGGAGAATCCATCACGGTATCCGGCGGCGGATTTGCCCCTAACGAGACGGGCTTCGTGCTCAAGTTGGGAGAAACAACTATCGCTTCCGGGATCGCCGCCAATGCTAAGGGCTCGTGGGAGCGTTCCTTTGACATACCTCCGCTGCCGGCCGATACTTACAATCTGACCGCTTCTGGTGCTCAGACCTCGGCGGATAGGGTAATTGCGGTCAGGTTAACTATAATCACCAGCTTCGCCGCCGCTTCGGTCTCTCTGCATCAGGACTCAGCGGACGGGGCCACTGGAATCAGAGTTGGTGTAGATAGAGTTTTCGACTACATCACTGATCAGAACGTTCCGGCGCTTCTGGGGGCGTTTCAGGTTCAGCTTATTTATGACGGTGGTTGCATCAATATTTTGGGGGTCAGGGAATTAGACTTCGCTATCGCCGCCACCAAGATTGATAATAGCGCCGGGTTAGCGACCTTTAACGGATTTGCCACTGGAGGAGCTTTGGCTCCAGCATACCTTGGACATGCGTTAACGAGGATGGTCGGAAGTGCTCGCCAGAATTGCACCGTGGAAGTTACGGTTGTAGATCTCAAGGACGTGGATGGCAACAGCGTTGGGGTCTCTCCATTAACTCTAAGCTTGGACATACTGAGAGGTGATGCTAGGCCCGATGGAGTAGTAGACATATCGGACGTCCTGTTCATTGCCCAGTATCTGGCGGGGGTGCGGGCAGCATGCACAGCTACGATAGATAATACCTGCCTGCATTCGGTGAACGCCGCTAGCGTGCACCAGGACGGGGCGTTTGACCAGACTACCATCGCCGACGCAATGTTCACCGCCCAGTACCTGGTGGGATCAACTGATGAGTTCTTTAACCTGGCACCTTCAGCGGATGTCGTGGCTGAATTAGGTAAGGAGTTCCGGCTCGGAATCGGCGATTCAGCGATTATCGAATCAGAATACCTGAAAATCCCAGTTCTAGAGGTCTCGGAAGACTCAAGGTGCCCTGCAGATGTTGTTTGCGTTTGGGAAGGTCAAGCCACGGTTGTAGCCGACTTATCAGCCCGTGGCCAAAGCCTGGGGCCCTTTGATCTGACTCTACGGGCGGGCCGCCAGGAGCTTGCGACTCAGCATGCGGGACAGTACCGCTTGACGTTGGTCGGGCTCGAACCTTACCCCATAAGCACCCACCCGATCCAACCGCAAGAGTACCAGGCGACCCTGGTAATATACAAAATCGAATAGTCTCTTGATGCCGGCCGGGTGAGAGTCGAAGCTTCGCAGTAGAGTAAAGGCAGCACGTAGCCGGTAATGTTTATTAAACATTACCGGCTACTGCTGCCGGAACCTGGCGTTTCAGGAACCGGTGGTCCAGTACTGGACGGAAGCGGGCATCAACGCTGAGCTTTAGATCGTGGATGCCACCCGCCAGAAGGAGATCACCAGTTCCGGTTGCGGCCGGTACGCCAATGAGGCAGGCTACCAGGGCGTCTGGGACTGCGCAGAACGGGGTCCTGCCGGCCCCAGCTGAAGTACTAAAATTGGCAACTGACTCACCCATATCTCAACCTGGCTATGTAGTTTCCACCTTGGCTCTGGTTCAGTCGCGGGACTGGCCGCGGGAATTCGAGTAAAAATTGTCGGACATTGACTGGCGCTCCTGGTCAATAACACTGTGCAACCCGTCGGAATCCCAGGCGTAGGAACTGGGAGCGGAATAGAAACTCCAGGCGATGCCGCCCAGGGCGAACAGGATCACCATCGCACTGATAAAGGCTCCAATGAATCCCAGTCGCATAACTGCTTCTCCGTGCCGGTAGTCTGTGGGTTATTGCCAGTATCGGGTGTCACGGCGAGCAGTAGGGTTGGCCAGGGTAACGGCGGGGTTAAATACCAGTATGGTCCGGGGTAGAATTCATCTCCCGGCGTTCAACCTGATGACGGGCAACACGACCGGCTTGATTGGTCAACCTGAGCTGGCCGACCATGATCTGGATCAGGAGTCGGTTCGTTTGCCCAGGGTTACGGTCAATTTTTCCCGGGGATTTCCATCTCGCAAAAACTCGATCTCGACATTTTCCCCGGGTCTGGCGTTCTCGATCAAATAGGTGATTAGCTGGTCCATTTCTTCAATAGGGCGGCCGTTAATGGCCACGATCACATCCCCTCCGACCGGGTATTCCTCGCCGTCGATGGTGCCGGTGGAGGTGCTGCCGTGAAGACCGCCCACGTCGGCGGGGCTTCCGGGCATAACCTCGATAATCAGGGTACCTCTGGTATTTCGGGTCAGCCCGTTGAGCTCGGCCGTGTCCCTGGTCAGCGTGGTCCCGCTGATACCTAACCAGGCATAATCATATCGCCCGTCTTCAATCAGACCTGGAATCACCCGCTTGGCGGCGTTGATCGGCACCGCAAATCCTATGCCCGAGCTGGCCCCGTTATTGCTGATAATCTGCGTGTTGACCCCAATCACCCGACCCTGGCGGTCCAGCAATGGCCCTCCCGAATTGCCCGGGTTGATTGGGGCATCGGTCTGAATCACCTGAGGAATTGAAAAATCGCCGTAGCCGCTATGAATGGTACGGCCCACGGCGCTGATGATGCCGCTGGTTATCGTAAATTCCTGGCCGAAGGGATTGCCGATGGCCACCGCGATGTTGCCAACTCGCACCGCCGAGCTGTCCCCCAGGCTCACCGGCAGCATGGGGTGGTCGCCATCCTCGACCAGGAGGACCGCCAGGTCGGAGTCCGGGTCGCTGCCCAGGAGCCTGGCTTCCAGTTCAGTATCGTCAGCAAATATCACCGTTACCCGGTTAGCACCTTCGATGACGTGGTGGTTGGTGACGATGTGACCCTGATCGTCCCAGACGAATCCGGTGCCGCTGCTTCGTTCAAATTCAGGAGATCCGGGAAGGACGGGCAAGGTACCGATCTGGTCAAGCTGCCGGATTGAACGGATCCGGACCACCGACGGGACCAAACTCTCATAGATCCCACCAATCACCTGTTCCTGGGCCGCCACGATGGCGTCGGCGTCCAGGGCGCCAATCTGGGGAACCGCGGCGTCTCCTGGACTGGTCGCGCTGATCTCACTCTGGGCCACCGAGACCGGGCGGGCCACCTGACCTGTTTCCAGGACCGGAGTATCGGATGGGTCGTCGGAGACCCCGGTGATGGTGCAAGCGGCTAGCGATAGGCCCAAGACCAGCGTGGCAGCGCTAAGTCGCCCGAGTCGGGCGTAGCGTCCCAGCCCGGAGACCATTGCCAAGTTAGAAAAATCTGCCATCAGCTTGCCCATAAAACGACGCTCCAAATTTGCTGGTCGACTGCTTATATCTTAGCAGATCGGTCAAAACTGATACGTCCCAATGTTGATCGACGGATGCTTTCTTGAGATAACTTGATTGAAAAACTCATAGGCCTATGCTAACGTATTCCGGCGTGCTAATGCTGAGGGTCGAACAATCACCTCTGGTATTTTACGGCGGTAATTAACGGTGGTAATTAACGGTTTTATTTGACGGCATCCCAACCGGTGTACCGATGGAGATTCTAAATGGAGACTCTATATTGAGCCAGGACCGCCAGGTAGAAAGCCTCGAGCCGACGCAGATTCAATGGCTGCCCTGGGGTGGTTCCACCTTCGCCCGGGCCCAGGCTGAGAACAAGCCGGTGCTGCTCTCCGTCGGTGCGGTCT
>DASTLM010000091.1:0-11780 GCA_035714945.1 Dehalococcoidia bacterium
GTGGCACTCATGACCAGGCCTAGCATGAGAGCCAGGGCAACCAGGGATATTATGAATAAAACTTGCCGGTAGCCTGCGATTGCCATGAAGTCCTCGTGGGCGAACCCTAAAATAACTCCAGGTCACCCAGTGTCAGGCTCCAGTTATTGAAGCGAAGGGGGTCCCTGGGCAAGTCACTGCCCAGGGGGCGAACGGCAAAGTCGATTCCCCGTCTGGCGATGCCTCGAAATCCCCATTCCTTCAGCAGCCTCTGGGGCGCCGACCCGTCGGGGAAATGCGCGATCAGGTAATCGGCATTTACCGCAGCACGCAAACGGCTTAATAGTTCTCGACCCACGCCCTGGCCCGTCGGGCCCAGCAACAGTTCGCACAACACTACTTCTCGAAGGCCGAAGCGGATATTGTTCCGGTATATGGCGCACCCCAGCAAGCCGGAACCGTCCTCAATGAATACCGCCCAATAAGGAATCGTCGGATGGTCGGCATAGCGCCAGCGCAGGTAGTCCCAGGAACGGTGGGTACTGATGCCCCCCGGCTGCTGGTTGGCCGCATCGCCCTGACGGATCAGAAGCTGCTCAACGGGGCCCTTCCGCTCCAGCAGCGTAGCCACCGGAGTAGGCTCTGCTCTAAAAAAGTCCGTCTGACCCAAATCAGAGAGCGAGGGGTGGAGCCTCAACCCATGCCTGGCGAGGCCAAAAACAAAGCGCGGATAGTTCAATACTTTTACCACGGGTTGGACCGCCGCGACCAGGTGCCAGCCCAACTTCAAATACCCCGGCAGTGAGTAGCGGTTGGGCGTATTGAAAATCAGGTCTACTCCGTCAGTTTTAGCTTCTTCCACTACCTGGCGGGTCAGGGAGGCGAAAATCCCCATCCGACGGTAATCAGGATGGGTGGCAGTATCAACCGCCCTTACCCCCCGGACGCGGCGGCCCTCTACCTGGAATTCCCACTGCATAAAGGCCCGCATCCCCACCAGCAAACCGGCTTCGTCGCAGGCTACCCGCACGTAAGACGGCCCGAAGGGGTTATTCTGGTGCTTCCACCGCCAGAGGTCCGGGGTTCGCCGCAGGGCGGGTGACTCACCGAGGGACAGCTTCAGCAGTTCCAGAACATCGGCTTCATCCCCGGGCCGGTAGCCTCTGGCAGTGTAGGTCAACGCCGTCTGGGCCATTACAACGACCCTTTTTCCGTGAGCACTGATGTGTACAGGGCTTCAGTGCTGGTTACCATCCGCTTGACACCAAAATGCTCTCGCACTTTCAGCACTGCATTATTCGACAATTTCTCCCGCAGTCTGTGACAGTGTATCACCGTAAGAACCTTTTCCGCTAGCTGGTCGGGGCGCATCGGGTCAATCAGCAGTCCATCAACTCCGTCCTCAATGGCCTCGGGGACGCCGCCTACTCGACTGGCAATCACCGGACGACCCAGGGCCATTGCTTCCAGCATGGCGATGGGCAGGCCCTCAAACATGGAAGGAAGCACAAATACATCAGCGGCGCCGATAATTCGGGGAGCGTCGGTTCGGAAACCAGCGAATATAACGTTGTCCTCCAGATTCAGACTCTTGACCTGGGCCCGGATAACTGGCTCCAGGGGCCCCTGGCCAACCAGCAGGAAGGAGACCTGAGGTTCCTGGTCGATTACCAACCTGGCCGCCTGAACCAGGTCTTCGTGGCGCTTCTTGGGGGTGAAGTTTGCCACGTGAACCACCAGCCGGTGATTGTCCGGGATGCCGAACTCTGGCTTGACCCCATGACTGCCCCGGGAATCGGCCGCCAGTTGGTCGGCATCAACCCCGTTAAGGATGGTGCACAGCTTCGGTTTGCCATTCAGGTTATATCTGGATTGGATCGAGTGTTTCACTTCGTCCGACACGGTAATGACGGCGTCGTTGTAGCCGAAGGTCAGGCGGTTTGCCGCCGAGGTCAGCCAGTGATATCGTTCCCACAGGTTATGCTCGGTATACACCACCGCTTTTACCGGCGCCAGTCTGCTGGCCACCCGGCCGAGAATGCCAGTATAGGGCAGATGCAGATGCAACAGGTCTACCTGGCGGTCCCGGAAAAGCCGGACCAGATGGGGCACAACCCGGGGGTCATAGGACCTGGTCTGGTTCAGGCAGAAGACCGGAACGCCCGCCTTCTCAAAGCTAGGTACCAGCGCGTTTTTATGAGGCAGCAGATAGGCCACCTCATACTCGAAGCTGGAGTTGTCCAGATAAGGAAGGGCAAGTTCCAGCAATCTCTCTGCTCCTCCAATGCCGAGTCCTTTGATCAGCCACATTACTTTTTTACGAGTTACCATTCCCCTCCCTGGGGGCAGACTTGAGCATCTTCAGAAATAATTCTTCGTATTCCCTGACTACTTTAGGCATATCGAAAAGGTCCCGGCACCGCTGCCGAGCTGCGTCTCCCATGCGGGTCCGGCGGTCCTGTTCCATGCACAGCCTGGCCAGAGCTTCCCCAAATCCCACCAGGTCTCCCGGGGCAATCAATATACCGGTGACCCCGTGCTCTAACACTTCCGACACCCCTCCCACATCGAAGGCCACCGAAGGCAAGCCAGACATGCCGGCTTCAATCAACACAGCCGGCATTCCCTCAGTTTGGCTGGTAAGTACAAACAAATCAGCCGATGCCAGCAGCCGGGGGACATCATCGCGGCTCCCTAAAAAATGCACCCGGTTGGACAGGCCTAACTCACCAGCCCGTAGCTCCAGTTTCTGCCGCAATGGCCCGTTGCCAACGATCAGCAGGCGGACATCCAGTTGATTTCGGGTCAGGTCGCTGATTCCTGCCAGGAGTTGCTCGTGGCCCTTTTCCGCCGAGAGGTTCCCAACGGAAATCAGCAGCAGGTCTTTCTCGGATAGTCCCAGTTCCTGGCGGACCTGGCCCCGGGCCGGGCCCAGGTGCTCTGCTTGAAATTCTGCTGCGTCCACGCCGTTGGGAATCAAGACAACCCGGTCCCCGGGCAGCCGGTACACTTGGATAAAATCTCTCCGAGTGTACTCACTCACCGAAACGACGCCGCCCATGCGACGCAATAACATTCGGTTGAGGGAGACCTTGACGGTGGAATTGGCCCAGACACTGGCGGTGCCAATGTTTCGGTAAAGTATCTTAGCCTTCCGGTGGAAGATGCTGGCGCCGGCGCTATACTTCAGGGTATCGCTACCGTGGGCCAAAATAATATCTGGCCGGTATTCCCGAATCACACCGCACAGCCGGGCCAGCAACCCCGGGTCCAGGCCCAACCGGGCCAGGACTCCTGCTTGACCTTCCAGGCGAAACATGGGAAGGTCTCCAACCGGCAGGCCTTCACTTTTTCCAGCATAGAGGGCGCAAACTCCGTTCTTGAACCGCCCATTGCCCTCGATACCAGAAGCCAACCTGGCGGCGAAGACCTCGGCTCCCCGACGCTGGTCCGAGTGGATCAAGTGAAGGACTCGATATGATTCGCGCATATTGCCATCGAGACCTCCGCAACCTTCGGATTCAAGACGTCAAGCTTACATCGGAATTAGCTTCGGAATTAGCTTCGGAATTAGCTTTTTCCGGGCCCAGAATTTGCTGGTACAGCTCCTCCAACTGCTTGATGTTGCGGGAGATGCTGAACTTTTCCGCTGCGATCTGTTTACCTCTCTGGCCCATGGCCCGGGCCAGTTCCGGGTCTTTGACCAGTTGGATAATGGCCTGGGCCAAAGCGTCCGGCGATTGGGACGGCACCAGTAGGCCAGACTTCCCGTGCTCCACAACCTCTGGAATGGGGCCCACCCTGGAAGCTACACACGGCTTACCCGCACCGGTCGCCTCGACCAACGCCCCTCCCAGACCCTCGAACAGTGACGGGAACACGAAAATATCGGCCAGTTCCAGCAGACTGGGCACATCCTTCCGCCGCCCCAGGAAGGTAATATTTCCCTCGATCCCCAATTCCCGGGCCTGGGAGGTCAGGGCGTTGCGCAACGGCCCTTCCCCGGCCATCAGCAGGTGGACCCGGGGGAACTGTCGGATAACCTCAGGCATGGCCTGGATCAGGTACTTCTGTCCCTTCTGGGGATAAAACCGGGCCACGTTCAGCAGCACCGGACCAGCACCGTCAAGGCCAAGGCTATGCCGCAGTCCCCCAGCTTCCTTAGCGACACTGGCGCCATTAGCGACACTGGCGCCATTAGCGACAGGAGCCAGGGACCGGTAGATCACGGTGATTCGGCCCTCCGGCACTCCGTAGGTCCTGACGGTGGAATCCTTGACCGCGTCAGAAATGGCGATACAGCTCTGGTGACAGGTGCGGAGGGCCAGGCCCCACAGCCTGGTGGTAAAAGCCAGTTTGAGTCGATTGGCGTGGGGATTGTCCAATAACCGCTCGGGCTCACCACCGATGTTGCACACCGTACTTACCACCGGCACGCCACAGATTTTGCCGGCAATCCCCCCGATGACGTCGGCATCAAAGAGGCTGGTGTGGATCAGGTCAATTTTTTGAGCGCGGACCAGCCGGATTAAACGGAAAATGCCTCTAGGCCACTGGGGCTTGCCATAGGTATTCAGACTAAACAAAGTCATACCCTGTTTCGCTGCCTCCAGGGCCAGGTCCCTGGGTTTATCCACGCAGCATAGAATATTTTCGAAGCGACTGGTGTCGATCGCTCTAACATTGCGCATGAGTTGATGCTCGGCGCCACCGCCACCATCCAGATGAATCGTCAGGTGTAGAATTCGGTACAAGGTGTTACCTGCCGGGAGTCGGGCGCGTCAGCAGGTGCTTTGGTGCCTGGCCAATTGCCCCGGCCAATACTGCATCAAGTCCTCGGGCAACGCCGCTGGCGCTGAAGGACTGGATCAATTCCTCGTTGACCGGCATCTGCAACTGGCCTTCGGCCTTAAATCGCCGGTACCATTGGGTCAAAATGGCCTTTATCTCCGGTTTTGCCGCCGGGACCACAGCGGCGGCGCCGTATTGGTTGAGGACCCGCTGAGACATAATCCCGGCAATTTCTGGAATGGCCAGGATCGGCCGGCGGCCCGCCAGGTATTCCGGCAGGCGGCGTCTGCTGCCGGCCGGGACCTGGATAAAAAGCAGGCAGGTGGCCTGGCGCAACTCCCGCATGGCTGCTTCGTGGGTGACTCGGGGTATCGTTTCCAATAAATTCTCGGCGCCGGTACCCTGGGCGTAGGCGCGGGCCCGTTCGCCCCCGCCGCCGACAAAACGGACACGGTAGGCGTCGCGGTCGATCACGCCCTCGTTTAACAGCTCGCCGACGGCCTGGAAAAACACCTCGAGGGCGTGCCTGTCGTGCTTCTCGTACACCTCTCCGATGGACAGGACCCGGAACACCGCAGGGGATTCCTGGGGGGCGCAGTCCTGGCCGGCAAAGTCGTCGTCGTCGTAGCAATGGGTCAGGGTACTGATCATGACCCCCGGGACCAGCATCTGGTAGTGCCCCACCATGTCGTCGAAAACGGGCAGCAGGGCGGAGCTCTTGCTCAACACTGCGCTTTCATAACGGCTCTTGGCCCAGTTAGCCGCCTGGCCCAAGATTGAGGAAGTCAGGTGCCGGGGTTTGCTGTAATAGTCCTTAGTCAGCGCAATCCAGGGCAGGTTTTCCTGGCGGGCGAACCGGCTGGCCACCTGGTGGGCAGTAACCGGATCGTAGATCGACAATACGGCCTGGAAGTCCTTCTCCCCATGCAGGCGCCGGGCTTCCTCGAGCAGAGCGGAGGTGGCGTGCCGGTAGCGGTCCGGAAAACTTAAAGCCGCGGTGAAGGGGAAAAGGGCGTAATTCTGCCATCTCTGGGCCAACTCCGATAGCTTGCCGTGACCGTTACCGGAGTGGAACGGCCTTTTCAAGGACCGGGACCTGGTGCGATACAGAGCGCGGGACAGCCGCCACAGGCTGCTGCCGGTGGGGTCTACGGTGACAAATTCAACGCCGCACCAATCAATGACCGGTTCCCTGGGGTATTCCGGATTGGCGACGGTGATGACTGTGGGCTCCCAACCCAGCCGGCGCAGGTATTTGAAGGTCAGCATCTGGGCGCTCTTGCCCAGAGAGGACGGGGGTGTCAGGTAAAATACCAGTATGTTTCGGCGGTTGTTAGGAGTCATTAGTAAAGTACATTATACCTCGTTCAATGCTCAAGCATTGTCCGGTCCTTCCCTTTGGCGCTGCCAGGTTGACTAGCAGGTTAATGAAAATCCCTTTTCGACCATCCCCCTTCCCCCTTCCTGACCAGGAAGGGGGAAGAAATTGTATCTGGGGGACAACCCCAGACCCCTGGTAAAGGGACTTCGCCCCTCTGGACTCCCCTTTTTCAGCACCCTGCTAGGCCCGTCCCACCAACTCAACCCGGGTCCTGGCCTTCCGGCCCACCGCCTGGTACCGGAAGCCATAGCGTTGCATCTCGGCCGGGTCTAAAACGTTCCTGCCATCGAAAAGGAACCGGGGAGGGACTACCCGCCGGGCGACATCCGCCCAATCGGCGTTTATAATTTCCGGCCACTCCGTCATCAACACCAGGGCCTGGGCGTCCGCCACGCTCTCGACCAGGCTATCCACCAGTTCCACCGACTCCGGCACTACCCGGCTGGCATTGGCCCGGGACACCGGGTCGAAGGCCCGCACCAGCGCTCCTTCCTCCGCCAGGTGTTTCACCAGGTCTATCGCGGGGGCGTCCCGGACGTCATCGGTGTTGGGCTTGAAGGCGAGGCCGAGAACCCCAACCCGGACACCAAAGAGCGAACCGAAGCACTCCCTCAGGGCCTGCAACGGCAGGAGCCTTTGACGATTGTTAATGGCAATGACTGAGCGGAGCAACTCACAGCTGTGGCCGTTTGTCAATGCAGTATGGTCCAGGGAGTCAATGTCCTTGGGGAAGCATGATCCTCCATAACCGACGCCCGCCTTCAGGAAGCTGGACCCGATCCTGGGGTCAAGAGAGATGCCCAGGGCCACATCATCGATGGTGGCCCCCATACGGTCACAAAGGAGGGCTATCTCATTGATGAACGAGATCTTCGTGGCCAGGAAGGCATTTGCCGCATACTTGATGGTCTCCGCGCTGGTGACATCGGTGAGCACAAATGGGGAATCAAATCCATCATATAGACCCCGTACGGTTGCAATGGCCTCATCTTCCATTCCACCAATCACGATGCGATCGGGATGAAACCAGTCCCATACCGCCTGTCCCTCTCGAAGAAACTCGGGATTCGAGACGTACTGCAGTGGCGTGCCTTTGAGCATGGTCTTGATCAGGCGCAGTCCAGTGCCCGAGGGCACGGTGCTTTTCATAATGATTACCGACCGGCTCTTTTGCTTTGCCACCACCCATGCCATGGCCGAAATCACCTGGCTGAGGTCGGCTTCCCCTTTGCCGCTGGGCGGTGTTCCGGTGGCAATTACCACCACATCCCCCAAATCTTCGGCCACATCGTCGGGATGCATGAACCGCAATCGGTCACCATCCGCCGTCATCTTGCGGATAATGTCCGCCAGCCCCGGTTCATAAATTGGCACCTGGCCTTCCCGGTAGGCGTTAACCCGGCTGCGATTTACGTCGATGCCCAGTACTTGATGCCCGCCAGCGGCCAGTCCTGCAGCCGCAACGGAACCCACATATCCCAGACCAATAACACTAACCTTCATTGCCATTCTTCTCTACTATCAATGATTGCCCTGGTGTCTCATGCGAACCAGACTGTCGACCAAACCCAGCTTCAGCCTCCACCACAACGCAACCAGTACCCCCGAATATACTACCAATACCAGGAATGCCACCAGCAACAGCATCGGTAATCCGATCGGGGCCAGAAATATGCGGGCGCTCAGGGTAATTATGGCTACGGCGATGCTGGTGCTGAACACCGGTATAATGGTTCTAACTACTTCCGAAACAGGAATCCGCAACAATGTGTTGGAGTGGTACAGGGAATAGGCCAGGCCGACGGCGGTGCCGAAAAGAGCCGCATAACTGGCCCCGGCAATCCCATACCATCGGGTCAACGGCACCACCAACACCAGCAGCATAACCGTTCTCAGCAAAATCGTGTGGAAATTGAGCCAGGGTCGTCCAGATCCCATGAACAAAGAACTGCTGGCACCAGTCAAGCTATTCAGGGCGCCCGCCACCGCCAGTATTTGAATTGCCGGCACCGCCGGCAACCACTTCTCGCCCAGTACCACGGAAACAAAGTCTGGTGCCATGACCACAACTGAAATTGCCATGGGGATCGATATGGTCGCGACCGCCTCCAGACTGCCCATGAACGCCCGCCGGAGCTTTACCAGGTTATCTTGTACTTTAGCGTAGACTGGAAAGGCAACGACGGAGACCCCCCGGCGAAGCTCTTGTAACGGTACCAGCGAGGTACGCTGGGCCATCTGGTAGAAGCCCAGACTGACTGGCCCTAACAGCCTGACCAGCACCATGCTGTCCGCCTGGTTGGCAACGCTGGTCAGGACTCGGGTGAAGTACACCCATCGGCCAAAACCAAATAATTCTTTCGCCTGATGTTTTTTCCAGCTCAACTTGGGGCGATAGGGATGGCTCCAGTAAGAAGCCGCCACCAGGACGATATTATGGACGAAGAGACCGATTACCAGTGCCCAGACATTGCGGAAAATCACTGCTGCGGCGATGGCTGCCACTACTTCGGCAACTGTCGGAGCGATATTGATGAAGGATTTTTTGTGGAACTCCAGGTTTTTATCAAAGAAAATTGTCGCCGGATTCGCCAGGCCCCGGATTAATTCAGCCCCAGCCAACACCTGCATCACGAACCGGGCATCCGGAGACCCGAATAGGTTGGACAGCACGGGAGCGCCCAGAGCTAGAATCCCGCTGATGATCAAGCTCCGGGTCAAGGTTATGGTCCAGAGGGTGTCTAAATACTCCTCGATCTCCCCCTTTTTCTGCAGGAGAGCTTCGAGGAAGCCGGGCACGCTCAGGGACTGCAGGGCGGATAGCGTAATCAAGCCCAGGCCCATGATGCCGAAGTCCAGGGGAGACAGCAGATGGGCCAACGCAATGATCCGAATATAGCTGACCGTGCGCTGTATTCCGACGGACCCCATGGTCCAAACCATGGCGTGCAACGCCCGGTTGCCCAGCCTGGACCCCGGGTGCAACAGCCATTGGACTGGCCCCAACCGCCCAATCTGAGGGAGATTCATCGATCGAGATTTCCGATAACCATCGATTGCCGGGCATCGGGACTGAGCGAATCGTGGCCGTTAGGGTTATTGAGAGGGTTCGGTACCCGGCCCATGTCGGCGATGCGCAACACTGACTCGGCGATGCGGGCGTGGTCGTGCTTCAGGGGGACTTGATTGTTGCCCAGATGGGTGACGAATACTCCGGGCACCTGACTGCGGACTGCTTCTACATCGCAGGCGACCGGACGGGCTCCTTCCGCAAAGTAGGCCTGGCGAACATTTATTGGTATCTCTTGAGTATTGATTAACGCCCAGTCCAGGTTGGGCCCATCCAGATAGCGGAGGATCTGGCGCACAAAGTCCGAAGCCTTGAAATCGTCGGTCTCACCCAATTTGGTCATCAAATTGCACACATAGATGCGGGTGGCCCGGGTTTGCGCCAGGGCTTCCGGTATACCCTTGGCCAACAGGTTGGGCACGATGCTGGTGAAGAGGTCTCCGGGCCCCAGAACCACCACGTCGGACTCCAGAATAGCATCGATCGCCTTGGGGCTGGCAATAACCGAAGGCTCCAGAAAAACACGCTTGATCCTGGGGTGGCTCTTACCTCTCAGGTCTATGTTTGACTCACCGATCACCAGGTCACCGTTGTCTAACTCGGCGCAGAGGTCGGCGCGCTCCAATGCTACCGGGATTACCTGACCGGTGATATGGAGCAGACGGGACATTTCTTCGATCGCCAGCTCCAGGTCCTTGCCAAGGGTCGTAAGCGCGGCCAACAGTAAGTTGCCCAGGCTATGCCCGTTGAGGCTGCTCTCCGGCTGGAACCGGAAGTCCAACAACTCTCGCAATGACCGGTTGGATTCGCTATCCTCACTGAGACCCAACATGCATTGCCTCAGGTCGCCCAACGGCGGATAACCAAACTCGGCTTGCAGTAGTCCAGAACTGCCGCCGCTGTCGAACATCGTCACCACGGCGGACAATTTTGAAGTGCGGTGCTTCAGACCGCGCAGCACTGCTGACGAGCCGCTGCCGCCACCGATGACGACTATCTTCAGTTCTTCTGGTTGATCCGGTAATTGATCCTGCATAAGCTATATCTCGTCAGTTCAGGAAGTTAATTCAGGAAGTTAATTCATAGCCAGCTGCCTCTGCACCTGCCGTCCTGGTCTGGTCAGAAAAGCACATTTTCTAACCTTTGGCCAGGTTGCCGGTCACCGGCCGCAGTCAAAAACCGGGAGGCAAACTTGAAGTGCTCACCAGTTGAACGGACCCGACCAGGCTAAACGAAGTCATGGACCTTCAACAGATATCCCATTCCCTTCATGTTCATGATCTGTATCTGGCCTACCCCGGCCAGTTTACGCCGGAGTTGCCAGATATAGAATCTCAACGAAGTTTCCTTGCCATTTTCTCCCCAAACGCTGGCCATCAGATCTTCCCGGGCCGTTAACTTCCCGGCCCGTTCCAGCAAATAATTCAACAACTTGGCTTCGGTAACGCTCAGCTTGTCAAAAGCCTGGTCTAGCTGCGCGGCTTGGCCAACCAGGTTCAGATAGTTCTCTGATTCCACATCCTGGCCATATCTACGCGATAAGGAGCGCACTCTAGCCGCCAGTTCTCTGATCCTGATGGGGCGTTTTAGGTAAACATCAGCCCCGCTCATCAATGCTTCTACCAAAGCGGTCTCATCGCCGTTGCCCATCATCAGAATTGGACTCTCGGTGATCTCGCGTAAGGCCACCAGTTCTGCCGTAGATGCCACCGGGGACGTGCATTCGCTGAGAACGACAATCAGGCGGGGCTCGTCTCTTACCCGTCGGAATCCCCGTTCGCTATCCGCCTCTGCGTCAACCTGAAGGCCCAGCTCCCGCAGCCCGTTTACAATTTCCCATAGACCCTCTTCACGGTCGATTACCAGCACTCGATCCATTTTGTTACACCTAGTTGCATCGCATTTCGTGTTGCGCTTCCGTACCCCACTCCCCGGATTTGCGAACTCGCTAATGGTACATAAGTTCGGGTGAAGTAACCAGGGGGGACTCGGTGCCAAAATCGGAACCATTTAGGAATCACCTAGTGGGTGCAAGTGACTGCGCGAGGTATTTCGGTTAGTTTCTGCCGATGGCCCCATGCTGTCACTCCTGATGATCCCCACCATTGTCCCCCCCCGGTCTCTCCGATTCCTCACCAATAGTTAGACTACTACCGGCGTTGGTGGGCGTAGGATAGCTCGCCAGTCTCCGCGCTGTTGGGCGGGGGGCCGATGAACCGGTAGCCCACTCCGTGGACGCTGGCGACCCAGCAAGGTTCTCTGGCGTCATCCTCCAGCTTTTGCCGGAGTCGCTGCACGTATTTCTTGACCAGGCGGCTGCTGTCGACCTGATCTCCCCACAACGCCCGTTCCAAGGTCTGGTGGGCCACCACAGTTCCCCGGTTCTTGACCAGGAGGTGGAGCAAGCGGAATTCGGTGGAAGTGAGGGAAATGCGCTGGTCGCCCAGGAAGACCTCGTAGTTGGCCGGATTGATAAAGAGACTCCCGCTATTGAGGGGGCCTTCACTTTCGTGGGACGGGCGGATACCGACCCGGCGCAAAAGGGCCCCAATGCGGACC
>DASTLM010000092.1:0-4958 GCA_035714945.1 Dehalococcoidia bacterium
CGAACTGGTCGCTGAGCTGGACCAGGCCATTCCCTTTTACCGTCTACGACATTCAGTACGGCCCGGCCTGGCCGGATGGGCGGTAATCAAGCACGGCTATAGTAGCTCTCTGGAGGACGCCCGGATCAAGCTGGAGTATGACCTTTACTATATCAAACACCAGTCCATCTGGTTCGATCTGGTTATCCTCCTCAAGGCCTTCGTGGATTCAGCGACTTTTCGCGGAAGATTTTGATCGAACCAATCCAAACCCCATCCACCTTCAGTCTCGGGGGCAAGAGTGACCACGGTTAGACCAGCAATTACCCTGGTGAGGGGTACGGCAACCCTCTCGCTTTGGATCAGCCGGAGCCTGGAATTCCTGTGGCTCATCGCCGTGGTCCTGGTGCCCCTGGCTTTCCTGGGCCGGGACACAACTTTGTCGGAGGCGGCCATCGGCTACATTGAGGTGCCCAAAGTCGCCCTGTTGCGCACTCTCGTTGGACTGATGGCCATCCTGTGGCTGTTGGAGTGGGGCTTCCGCAGCCGGTCCCCTCTCGGAGCTGGGGTCGGGCGAGAAGGCATCCGGTTCCGGCTTTCGCCCCGGCTGAGCGGCCTGGTAGGCTGGCTGCAGGGTCGGCCAACCCGCTGGGTGGTCCTGGCGGTCTGGTTCTACCTGGGAACCACCCTGTTGAGCACCCTTCTGTCCGCTTCTTTCAACGTCAGCCTATGGGGTGAAGTGCCGGGTCAGGATGGGTTCTCAGCCTACACCGTTTCCGCTTATGTTGTGCTCTTTGGGGTTATCGCCACCCATCTCAAGTCCAAACCCCAGATGTGGCGGCTACTGGGGGCGATCGCGGTCATGGGCTCAATAGTCACCGGTTACGGTGTTTTGCAACACTACGGCTACGACTTTTTAGGTCTGACGGAACTCTCCGGTGGGGGTGACACTGGCCGGGTGACGTCCTTCATGGGCAACGCCGTCTTTTCGGGATCCGCGATGCTGATGCCCATACCCTTAACCTTGATGCTAGCCACTATAACCCTGGGATGGTCCTGGAAAACCGGCAGGAATTTTAGAGATAGGGGTCAAGGGATGCGGCGCCGGTTGGTGGTAATCCTGTGGGTGCTGGTGCTGACCGTCCAGTTGCTGGGGATTACCTTCACCCTCAGCCGTGGCCCCTGGATCGGCGCCAGTTTAGCTCTGGTCGGATTCGTCGGCCTGGTGGCAATCTTCGTGGGCCGGCGCACAATGGGCCAGGCCGTTTTGATCCTGGGGCTGGCGCTCGCGTTGACCCTGGCCGTGGTCCAGTGGCCGAGCACTATCTCCATTATCATGTTAGCCCTGATGGGGCTGCTCGGTCTGATGGCCATCTTCATCAGGTGGCGCGGTCCCGACCCATTAACCGGTCTGATCCCTCGTTCGCTGCTTGCCTGGACTGATATCCGGTCCCGCCAGCGAGTTCTCGGCCAGGTCACGCTAAGTCTGGGGTTGTTCCTGGCCCTGGCGGCAGCTCTGATCCTGGCGTTGGTCTGGTTCAAGGACACTAACGTGGTGGTGGGGGAAGAACCAGCAGCCTCCACCGAGATGGCCAGACGGTTCGAATCCATAAAGAGCGAAGTGGTCAGTGGAAGTTTCTCCGGACGTGGGGATGTCTGGAACGACTCCTGGCGGCTTATCCGGGAGCGTCCCTGGTTTGAGTTTGACCGTCTGAGCTTCGGCTGGGCCCGGCCGATTGTCGGCTATGGGCCTGACCTGTTCCGGTACACCTTTCTGCTGGTGAGTACTCCGCAAGGCAACGCCTCGCTTCCATCTGAGCCGGACCACGCCCATAACTACTTGATCCATCAGACGGTGGAGCAGGGATTGCTCGGTCTGCTGAGCTCCCTTGGCATAGTTGTGTCGCTCTTTCTAGCCGGTGGCTACCAACTCCTCCGAAAAAAGGGGATATCCTCGAGGATTCATAATCTCCTGTTGATTGGTCTGCTGGCAACCCTGGCCGGGCGGTTCCTGGAGCAGATGGTGGGAGTGGCGCGGGTCTCCGATTTAACCATCTTCTGGGTAGTGCTGGCGATATTTGTTGCATTACCGGTGGTAATGGAATCTCCGGAGGCGGCGCCTGCGGCGGCCCCTCGGCTACGCCACGGGCGGCAACGGGAGCGACGGGGTCGTTCGACTGCCCGCCCCTCAGCAGGGGATAACGCCTTTGACTGGCGGA
The DNA here is from genome assembly GCA_035714945.1 of Dehalococcoidia bacterium. Taxonomy (GTDB): domain Bacteria; phylum Chloroflexota; class Dehalococcoidia; order Lucifugimonadales; family UBA3495; genus Casp-Chloro-G3. The sequence goes on from DASTLM010000092.1 coordinate 2,199, forward strand.
AATTAATTCGACTGGCGATCGCAGCCTGGTTAATCGGTGGGATCGTTGATTTGACCTGGTCCAAAACCCTGAATTATCCCAGAGCCGCATTGATCGCGGCTAACGGCATTGAGCAATTCCGCCATGGGAATGGCCAGGCGGCACTGGTGGCGTTAGAGCGGGCCATCCAACTGGCCCCCGATGTCTCCAGCTACTATAAATACCGGGCTAGTGTATACCAGGCAAATCTGGACCTGGATTATGACCAGACTCCCCGGGAGTGGGAGTGCAGTCTCCAGCCTGACCGGATGACCTACAAGAGGTGCCTGGCCTCGAAAGCTTATGAAAGCAACCTGGCCGGAGCCGCCCAGCGACCCTTCGATTGGCGGTTACGGTTGGCCCTGGCCGATTCGGCTACTGGGCTGGGCCGGAAGGAAGAGGCCATCCGCTTGTATCAGGAGGTCGCATCGCTGGTGCCGGCCAGTTGGCCCCTGCTAAACCTATTGGCTGGGGCATACGTCGAAGCCGGGCGCCCTCAGGACGCCCTGGCGACTTCGGAGAAGTCCCTGGTCCTGACGGGAGCAGGCCCAAGCTCGAGTCATGCGCTGTTTATTCAGGGACTGGCCCGGCAACAGCTAGGACAACTTGAAGAATCTGCCCAGGCTCTGGAGCGTAGCCTGGAGTTGGACGGCTCCAGCAGCTTCGCCCCGGAGGCCCATCAAGCCCTGGCCAGGGCTTACACCGGGCTGGGTCAGCTCAATCGGGCAGAAGAGCAGCGAAAATTGGGCCAACGGTAGGGCCAACGGTGCCAGATCTAAGCTCGAACCTTTCCCCTCCCCCCACGGACGATCTCTCTAGTCGGAACGCCATCAGAGGGGCCGTGCCTCTCCACTTTCCTTGCAATTAGACGGCTACAACAGTAAATTAGGGGCATTGGAGCTTCCAGACGAGCGAATTGCTATGACGACACCGACACCATCAAGCGAGAACATGCCGAAAGTAGTGAGGGCGAAATATATCCTTGGCAAACTCGAACCTATGGAAAATCTTGACCTTTCGGAGGGTGAAGAAGTCACTATCTCCGTGAAGCGGGAGTCTCAGCTCCCCAAAGAGCGAGCAAATCGCAAAGATGGCTTCGAACGGGCCGCCGGAGGATGGGTGGGTCTGGTTGATACCGACGAATTGCTCCGGATTGTTAAGGAAAGTCGCAAGGTCATCTCTCCTCCCGTTGAACTGTGAGCTTCCTTCTCGATACAAGCGTTGTCATCGCCTACTTCCGGCGAGACCAGGCAGTCATTGATGATCTCCGTTCCCGCAGACACCAGGGACTAGCCGTAAGTGCTGTCTCCGTAGGGGAGCTTTACGAGGGGGTTTTCCTTTTAGCGTCTCCCTCCCGTTCCGCTGCCGCCGAGCTCATCCTTGTCGAATTTCTTTCAGAGATATCTGTCTTGCCCGTTGATGATGCTATCGGGAGACTTTTTGGCCAGGAGAGAGCCAGGCTGCGCCGGGCGGGCAACCCTATGAGCGACATTGACCTGCTTATCGCTGCCACAGCCTTACATCACGGCTTGACCCTCCTTACTTCGGACAGAGACTTTGAGCGGCTGGAGCAGCTTCAGTCAATCTTCTTATGACCTACTGTCCCCAGAACCCGCTACATCATTCCCATAAGAGCTTGTCCCACAGACCGCTTGGCTGATGTTTGCCATCCCCAGCGAGGCTGCGGCGCCACCAGAATGTTTCGGCACTGGCGACCACTTTTGGTCTTTTCAGCTTCCCGGGCCTCGGTCCAGCCGGCTCAGTTCCACCTGGCCTTGTTCCAACCCCACGGTGCTTGCCCGCTGCGCCACAGCTTTAGCAGGTTGTGGGTGGTCCCGATGAGGACCGCCTCGCTGGCGGCCGCCTCAATCCCCCGTCTCATGAACCGCCGGCACGCCTGCCCTTCCTTTACCTGACCGAACACCGGCTCCACCAGCACGCCACGGAGTTTATAGAGCCGCCGCCCCCGCCGGGTCAGCAGCTTGCGCTCCATCCGCTCCCTGGGGCCCAGCCCTTTGGGAATCCGCCCGCGGGGACAGCCCCGCTCGCGGGCTGCTTTCCGTTGTTTCCAGTCTTTGCTGGTCGCAATGAGCAGTTCCGGCTCCTCCGGTCTCGTCTCGGTGGTCACGTTGGCCTCGCTCCAATATCCCGCGTCGGCCAATACCACCCGGGGACGCTCCGCGATGCCCGCGGCCTCCAGGGTACGCTCCAGGTGCTGAAGCATTGGCGTCAGTTGCCGCACGTCGTTGGCCTCCTGGGTCACCCGCACCGCCACGATAATCTGGTCCTCGCTCACCACGGCCTGGACGTTGTACCCCTGCACGTAGCCTTGCCGCGTCTTCATGATGCAGCTGTCGGGATCGGTGACATTGGCCTTGGCTTCCTCCTCAGGTGTCGGCGCCACCACCCGGGGCTTCCGGCCCCGCTTTTTCTTGCCGGTGGCCGCTTCCTCCGCCTGCCGTTGCACCAGATGCTCTTGCGCGGCCTGGGCTGCCTGGGCAGCCTTTTCTTCCAGCCGGGCCTTGGCCTCCAGTAGCCGCTTCAGTCGATCGGTTCGTCTCCCCAGACCCTCAGGCAGCTCATCGCCGCGCCGCTCCGGCCCGTACTCCCCATCCTCGGCTTCGTCGGCCGCTTTGGCCTCGGCTAAGGTCCGGCGGACCTCCGCCTCCAGGCTCTGGTACTCCCGATTCGCGGCCAGCGAGGCATTGGCCGCCACCTTGGTCCCATCCAGCGCTACCACCC
>DASTLM010000093.1:0-7345 GCA_035714945.1 Dehalococcoidia bacterium
AGGTGGTAACCTTGACGAATAAGGTCGCCGCCTCGCTCTGTTCCACATCCAGTCGTATTCTGGTATCAGCCAGGTCTTGCCTGAGCGTCAAATGGACCGGATTGGGAGTCAACTCGACGCTGCTGCCTGGTTGACCCAGAAATTCCGGTTCCGCCGCCAGGGCCTTTTCCAGAGAAACCAATCTGGACTCAGCGATCGGGAGCGCAGAAAAGTTCAGTTGTCGGAGCCGATTCTCGGTGCTTACCAGGTCTTGTTCCAGGTCCGATAACTGGGACCGCGTCAGATTACGGCTCAGGTCAATGTACGCTGGATCGGACTTGAAGGCCAGTAAGTCGATGGTAATCAATGATTGTGGAGAGGTCTCATCGGTTTCACTGGCCTCGGGAACGCCGCCCCCGCCGGCGGTATTTTCTGATTCCAGGCCGGCCGGGTCCTGGGGTGATGCCAGTCGGGCTTCTTGTCCCGGTATAGAAAAGGCCAATAGTTCTTGAAGCCGCTGTTCTCCCTGACTTAGTCTGGCCTCCATGGCGGATAGCTTTAATTGCCAAAGGCTCTGGTCATGTTCCAGATCATACCTGGCCAATTCCTCCTGGGCGCTGGTCAGTTGGGGTAACAATGATTCGGTCTCCTGGAGCGCCTGCGCCTTCCTTTGACTGAACTGGGTCTCTAGCAGATCGTCCAACTCCCTTTGGTATGTCTCCAGCCAGGTATCGGCGAGCAAAAACGATTGCTCCGCAGAGTTGGCGGATGCAGTAAAGGAAATTGTCTGGTCTTCAGGCAGATCAAATCTGAACTGTCGGCGCAACTGGTCTGGGCTTGACTCCAGACCTGGCTGTGCCCGCAACGAGTCCAATACCGGGCCGCTGCTGGCCAACGCCAGGTAACCCCCTGGGGTCAATCCCAGGCCGGTGTCCAGGCCGGTCACGGGTAGCCGGGTAGACCCGGAAGACTCGTAAACCGCCGGCTGGAACAGGAAACTGAAGCCAACGCCGGTGATCGCGGACATTGCCAGCGTTGCAGCTATTATCCGCCAACGCCGTAGCAGTGATTCAATGATCTGGCGCAGGTCAATACTTTCCTCCGAGGTGAACGAGGGCGGTTGCGTAGCCAATTATTAGAGCCTCAAATCAGAAATCAAGTCAAAACCGCAGAGTCGTAACGTTGGCAAAGATTGATCTGGTTACTTCGGTTCCGGTCCCAGCGTCCTCGGGGGCTCTGGGGTGAATTTTGAGGTAACCTCCCAGTCAGGTGCGGGTACCTGTGCTGGGACCACTGTACTTGGGTCCACTCTACTTTGAAACCAGGGTGCCAGACGTTTTCCATAAGGCAAAACGGCGAGGAAATGCCAGTAAGCCTCTGACGGGCTGTGCTGGGGCGCGATCACCGAGGCATCAAATTTCTTGACTATCCGGTAGATGATTGAATAACCCAGGGGCGACAAATGGTTATGCAAATGGTCGGTTATAACATGGCTCAAATGGGCTGCTACTACGGCCAGGAACAGAGGATGGTAAAACACCGCCGCCAGGACGGCCAGACCGGCTATTGAATACTCCCAGGCGTGCAACAGGACGAAGATTTTCTCCGGCCTCTTCTTGATGTACCACTGATAATAATCGTACAGGTGGTCAGCATCCATCAACACCCCGACCGCCAGGGTTAAAACCCCAGCTTGCAATGAACCGGTGGCGGCCCAGACGCCTCCTCCGACCACCGTGGATACACTGGCATGACCTACTGGCCCCATGGATACCCCTTGGTTAGATAACCCTTCGTTGCCTGAATTACCGCTTACCCGGCTGCTATGCCTGGCAGCCCTATTTGGCAGGTGCCCCACCGGGTGTCGAAGCTGGCGACGCCAACAGCCAGGCCCCCGCTGGTCCTGGGCGCACCAATTATTGAGTTGCAACCGCTTTATTGCAGCAAGGAACAGTGTAATGGAATTAAACTATAATGGGCTAGGTGCAGGCATGGTGCTTATGGACTGGTTTCGGCGCCGCAACCGGAGCGAGATTTCTTCGCTTCAAGCGGTTCCCCATCCCCTGGGCCGGAACTTGGATTATGGCGTTGGATTATGTCGAATGAAGCGATAGACGAAGCGATAGACCTGCGGGAATATTTGGACTTATTGCTAAGGCGCTGGTGGCTGATACTCCTGGTCACTATTTTCGCGGTATTAGCTACACTGGCTTTTAGCCTGCGGATCCCTCCAGCATCGCCAGCCCCCAACTTCGAGGCCAGTAGCGTGGTGTATCTGGAAGGGATCGAGGGACTGGCCTGGATACCCGAACTGGCGGAAAGCCGTCCGGTTTTGGGCGATGTCATTACCGACCTGGACCTCCCCCTTGGCGTCGCCGACCTCGGTCCCAGAGTGTCGACGTCTCGTGTCGGGACTTCTGGTCTGGTGCGAATAACCGTGGCGGACACCGACCCGGCTTTGGCGGCATCCACCGCAAATGCGGTCGCCCAGAGCTACATCGACTATATTTTGGCGGTCAGAGGGTCTCACTTTGTCTCAATCCGGAAAGGCCTGTCAGACCTGGACCCCAACTCATCTAATCGGCTAAATGCGCCGGTATCCGGCGATCTGGGCACTTCAAGGCCCTACATTATCTCCCCGGCGGAAACGCTGGACGTCGCGGCTGCCGGCGGGGTCGGCCCTGCACCAGGGTACAATATTTCTCGCAACCTGGTACTGGCCCTCTTGCTGGGCGTCGTGCTTTCGGTGGCGCTGATAATTGTCGGGGGATATATTCAGGACCCGGTCAGGTCTCCAGGCCAGTTTGACCGGAAATTTGCCCTGACCCGGTTGGGTATATTGCCCAGATGGGGCAATCGCCGCAATCAGCCGTATCCGCTGCCGGTGATCGATGACCCGGCACCGGGGGTGGCCGAAGCCATCCGGCAGATGGCAACCAGCATGGCCGGTGCCCTGGGAGAAGCGGGTGTCGGAACCCTGGCAATCGTCAGCCCGGCCACCGGAGATGGCCGGAGCAGTGCAGCGGCCAATCTGGGTGTTGCCCTGGCCGGAGGGTGGAAGACCGTGGTCCTGTTGGACGCCGATTTGAGGTGCCCGTCTTTGCATCGTTATTTTGGCCTGGACAATCAGGTTGGTCTCAGCAGCTTCTTGATTGACCCAGACCTGGAAGTAGACCAGATTATTCAAGAGACAACTTACCCCAGGCTCAAAATTGTGCCCAGTGGGCCCAAACCGGCCAACCCGGTAGAGTTGCTCAGTTGTCCCCGCATGCAATGGCTGATCGATTACCTGAAAGAAACGGCCAATGTGGTCCTGGTGGATACGCCGCCGTTGCTGGCGGTGACCGATGGAGTAGTGGTCAGCTCTCAAGTAGACGGTGCGGTGCTGCTGGTCAACGGCCCAGACTGCCGGACCGAAACGGTCAGAACGGCTGCTGCTTACCTGAAAAAGGTTGGCGCGCCAATATTGGGCTACCTTTGGAAGGGTAAATTCTCTGGCCCCTTCGGCAATCTCTCCCAGTCCGGGCGATACCACCGCCGGGCCCAGCCGGGGGCCGAGGCTCCACCAACATTAGCAGGGTGCTGAAAAAGGGAGTCCAGAGGGGCGAAGTCCGTTTGGCAGGGGTCTGGGGGTGTCCCCCAGATACAATTTCTTCCCCCTTCCTGGTCAGGAAGGGGGTTGGGGGATGGTCGAAAAGGGTTTTTCAGCACCCTGTTAGAAGCAAGTAGAACTCGGTCGATTTAGCTTTGACGGATTAGTTTTGACGGATGACTTTCTTCGGGAAAATTGGCTCAGTTGCTCTCGGCGACAGGCGATGTTTCCACGGATGGTTCCAGGTCTTTTCGGGCGATGTCTTGTAGATTCAAGGCTTGCGCCGACTGGCTGGTGTCGCCGGTTATCGCCAGAGAATCCTCCAAAACCGCCAATGCTAATTCCGGTTGGCCAATGTCGATATAGGCCTCCGCCAATCGATTGTGCAGCGGCCAGGCGCCAGGGACCAGGTCAACGACCTCCTGGTACAGACGGATGGCTTCATCCTCCAGGCCCAGGGCCAGGGCCGAGTTGGCCCGGGACAGCCGCGACCGCCAGTCAAAAGGTCTTTGTTCCGACGCCAGGATGTTGTTGATATGGATATTCCGCACCAGACAGTCCCGGTAGGTAACACCGTTTAACTCCCGGCGGCAGTCCAGTTCCGGGGGCACCTGCGGATTCTGCAGGTAGGCGGTGTAAATCGCGGCCTTGCCACCGTAGTATACCGGAACATCCGGCGCCAGACGGGTGGCCCGGTCCAGGGAGGCTAGCGAAGCCTGATAGTTCCCCTGATTGAACTGATCGATTCCCTGGCTGGCGGCGATGGCTGCCCTGGGGTAGCTGACTGCTTTGACCCAGGTCAGGGCCATTATTCCGCCAACTGCCCAGGCGGCGACCGCCAATCGCAGGAAAGCCGGCAGCTCAAGGTTACCGACCCGGGGAGCCAGCCTTGATGCCCGGCCCCTTCTGGTTCTGGCCGGGCTGGGTTTCCCACCGGGCCCAGGTCCGGCATTTTCTGGGGGTTGCATGACCACTGGCAACGCGGCAAACACTGCCAGTATCACCCAGAACAGCATCAGATCGGATACCCGGGTCAGCCCAACCGATTGCTCAATAAACCGGCCAATGATCGTTGCGGTCAGCCCGATCAGGGCCAGCTGGTGAATCCTTGAATAACTACCGGCCCGTTTTATCAGCTGATAACCGGCTGCTCCAAGGGCCGCCAGAAAAATTCCAACTGCGCTGAGCAGGCCCAGGATTCCCTGTTCGACCCCCTGATGCAGTATGAAGTTGTGGGCGTGGTCCGGCTCGGCGGGCAGCAGGCTAGCGTCCAGTGGGGCACTCACCAGCAGGTAGGTGTTGCGGAACAGGTCCGGGCCGTAACCCACCAGGGGGCGGAGCCAGGGCAGGCTCAGATGGTCGAAGGCGAACCAGGGGTGGTCACGCATCAAGGTCAGGGAGCCCTTCCAGATGTCGCCGCGATTGGACAGGCCTCCGCCGAGGACTTCGCCGCTTACTGACCCCAAACGCCTGGTAGCATCGAAGGCTGGGGAATTCAGAGGGGAGAAACTGTCCGGGCTTGCCGGGGGACCGCTACCGGAGAAGGACAGGGCAACTGGCAAGGTCAGAGCCAGGCCGGCCGTCAGGCCCAGGACCACTACGCCGGCCAGACGGGCTTTCACTGTCCCGGACAGTCCCAGACGCCCCAGAATTGCCGGATTTTTTTGGGCTGCGGCAACCAGGGGCAGGGAACCTCGAAAGGCGATGATGGCAGCTAGAATACCCGCCAGGACCAGCGGCGCGATCAGCCAGGCGCCAATGGTGGGTGCAGGCCCGTTCCCGGATGATTGCAGGACCGACCAGGTGAGCAATGCGGCCAGGCCCAGTATCAGGCTGGCCCAGCCGAAGGCTCGCCATCCGGCGATCAAAATGGTCAGCAACAAGAAAACCAGCAAGGCCAGGACGGTGCCCATCCAGGGGCCCCGGCTGAAAGTGAAGACCAGCCCCAGAAACTGGATGCTCAGGACTACCGTCCAGAAGCTGATGATCATCACGAGGGACACACCTGACCGCCATTGCCCTTTGCCCGGTCCCCTGGCGCTCATCTTCTCCAGGTTAATGGTGGTCAGCATCAGTGAAACAGATATCGGAATTAGCATCAGTGCCCCGGCAAAGACGGCGTTGCCCACGGTGGAGGTTACCCTGGTCTGCCCCCCGCCGGTTTCCTCCAGGGCACCCAGCAAGTCGTGACCGTAGTGCTGCAAGACCGCGAATCCGGCCACCACTACGCCCATTGCTACCACCGCGCCCAGCAGCCGCCATAGCTGGGGACGGGTCTTCAAGTGGGTGGTGACCACGGCGAATAGTAGCAGATACGCGGCAACGGTATAGGCGGACAGACTGTCCTGACCGGGCACTTCACCCCAGAGACTGACCGTGATTGACGCGGAAAGAAAAGTGCTGAGCAGCGTGGTCATCGCGAAAAACCAGACCGCCAGGACCACCCATCGGGCAGGCTGTCCGGACAACCAGCCCCGAAGGCCCGCCAGGTAGGCCAAGGGGTTGAACCGGGTTGCACGATTGCTGAAACTGGGGGAAAAAGGGAAGCGTCCCCCGGCTACCCCCCACTCGATGAGCCAGAGCACGGTCATCAGGCCCACCAGCGTCCTTAGCAGGGCGATTTTGGGCACTTCCAGGTAGGCGATCACTGCTTCGGAGTAAATAATGTCCCGGTCCAGGAAGGCAATCGGCACCAGCACCACCGTAAGCAGCCAGAGCCCTTCGATGCCCCGGTTGAGCCGGAGGATGATGGCGCTGGAGTTGCCAGATACAGCCGTTATGTTAGTGGCCACGGTCAATACCGGACATAAAGGGCAGACCGGATGTGTTCCGATCTGGGACAGGGGTGTTGCATGATTTTAATCGCATGGCTGAATGTTCAAAGTATATCAACGGTGAGATTCCGGCGTACTGTTGTCTCCCGGCGGGATCAGGGCAATTGCACCTTACCTCGTAGCGGGTCACCCGTCACACCGGCGGAGGCCGGTGTCCAGTTATATTCCCTGGATTCCGGCTTCCGCCGGAACGACGTTACGGCTCAGACCTCACCGGACTGGCGGGCGGATCGTCCGCCTTCAAGAAGTTGCGATTACCCTACCGGCGGCCTCCGGTCATTTCTCGATGGGCGTTTCAAAGAGATGGGGCAGATTTTTGTTTCTGCCCCATTGATCTGTACCTTGATCTATACTTTGCTTTCTCTGGACTCCCATCTGGCCCGCAGGGTGATCCATAAGGACAGAAAGATCAGTCGAATGTCCAGCCACAAACTCTGGCGGTTGGCGTAGATGGCATCGTATTGATATTTCTGCCGGCGGGGAACGTCCCGGGGCGCGAAGATCTGGGCGATGCCGGTGAGACCCGGACGCAGCCTGGCGCGTTCTTCAAAGCCCGGGATGGCATCGTCGGGCAGGTCGGCGTCCTCTCCCTGGGCCTGGATTTCATCGATGGGCAAGGCTCTTGGCCCAACCCAGCTCATGTCACCCTTGAGGATGTTCAGTAGCTGGGGCATCTCGTCCAGACTGGTGGCCCGCAGAAAACGGCCCACCCGAGTCACCCGGGGGTCGTTTTCCCGAGCTTGAATATTTCCGAACTTCTCGATGGCGTTGGGCACCATCGTTCGGAACTTATAGACTCGAATCCTGCTCTGGTTCTGGCCCCAGCGAGCTTGGGTGAACAGGATCGGCCCCCGGTCCTCCAACTTGATAAGCACACTGAATATCAGCCACATTGGAGCGGAAATTGTCAGTCCGGCCAACACTATCAACAAGTCGAACA
>DASTLM010000094.1:0-11498 GCA_035714945.1 Dehalococcoidia bacterium
CTACTCCATCGACCATTCAATTGCGAGAACCCTCCGGAAAGGAATGGTTGGAATGAATGCTATAGTCGGCGTGAATGGAATGAAAAATTCAAAACCTGGCACCGTTAAGACATTGACTTAAGGTGTTTCGCATGGCTAATATATTATGCATAACATGAAATATTAGAGTGATATGCAGGAAGCTGAAAGACAGCGACTAACCGACCGGTTTGTGGAGTTGGTTGAGCAGATCAACCAGCAGATGCACTGCCGGCCGTTGGATGAATGGGAAGGGTTGGACCTGACCATCCCGCAGATCAAGATTCTGGCCCTGTTGCAGCAGGGGCCCCAGCGAATGGGCAGCGTCTCCGCTTATCTGGGCAGCACTTTTTCAGCCTCGACCAGCATCATTGACCGTTTGGTGGACAAGAAACTGGTGGCAAGGACCCTCGACCCGGACGACCGCCGGGTGGTCATCTGCCAGCTTACGCCGGAGGGGCGAGCAGCGATGGAAAAATTCTGGAGCATTAGCCGTTTGCGCATTGTTGAACTGTCGGAATGTCTGACCTCCCAAGAACTGCAAATCGTGGTGCGAGGCATGGAGTTGTTGCATCGGGCCTCGGAAGACAGCTCCAGGAATCTCAATTCTTTGCCGCCGGACGCCTGAGCAGCGGCGGTAGCGTGAGACCAGCCGGACTGAGGCTGGGACGCCCGTAGGCCGTTTGGCCCAGGACCAATCACCCTTTCGTCCGATGGAGGCAACTCTTTCCTGGGCTACGATATTCCCACCGGGCCAGGGCCGATTGAAGGCGCTGGTGTTTTCCTTTGACCACCGCCTTGAATCCTGACTTGAACACCGGCATGAATGCCGACTTGAATATCGAGGAGAGAACTAGTGACCTTTTTGACCCGACTGGCCCTGAGGCGGCGTTCCGTAACCATGTTGGTGGTTATCTTGATTCTGGTTGCCGGAGTTTACACCTACCAGAACTTGCAGCGAGAGCTGTTCCCCGACATCGAGTTCCCTAACATTACGGTTCTCACCGTTTATCCCAACGCCAATCCGGAGACGATTGAGCGGGAAGTCACCAAACCCATTGAGGAAGCCATTGACGGGATCGACGGGCTAAAGGAAATTGCGTCCTCGTCGTCGGAGAATGCCTCGGTGGTGCTGTTAACCTTCGACTTCGGCGAGGATATGAAGGAAGCCCAGCGCACCATTGAGGGCAACATCAACGGCATCAGCTTCCCCGATGAAGTCAGGGACCCGGTGGTCAGCCGCATCAACAACAACACCTTCCCGGTCCTGCAGCTCAGCGTCCTGGGCGATCGCGACATACCCTCGCTCCAGCGTGTCGTAGATGCCTTAATCATTCCCCGGATTGATCGCATTGCCGGCGTCGCTGAAGTCAACGTCTTGGGCAAAGTGGACGAGCAGGTGACGGTAACGGTGGACACCGAAAAGCTGCAGGACCTGGGTCTCACCATGCTTCAGGTTTCCGCCGCCGTTCAGGGCAACAACAGCAGCTTCCCGGTGGGGAATATCGATCAGGACGGCGCTAGCTTCCCGATTCGGGCCACCCATGAGTTCGGCTCACTGGAGGACATCCGCGATCTGACGGTGGGTTTCGAACGCCCCCTCCTCCCCGGCAGTGCATTGGCGGCACCCACCATCATTGATCATCGGGAGGACCGTCCGGTGCGGCTGCGGGACGTGGCCACAGTGGAATTTGGCGCGGCAAAATCCAACAGCATATCCCGCACCAATGGCAAACCCAGCCTGAGCCTGGTGGTGCTGAAAGACCCGGACGCCAATACGGTGGATGTTACTTCGGCGTCGCTGGAGGCCCTTGATGCTATCGAGGGTCTGCCCCCTGACATCGAGATTATCATCCTCCAGAACGACGGCCCGGAAGTGGAGGATCAGCTTTCCAGCTTGCTGCGCGAGGGCCTGTTGGGGTTCTTATTCGCCATCAGCGTGGTCTTCGTATTATTGATCAACACCCGCCCCCCGCTGCTCCGAGGCCTGGCGATAACCTTGCGCCCCACGGGCATCATCGGCGTGTCCATCCCCTTGAGTATTTTGACTGGCGTCCTGATCATGGGAGCCGCGGGCCTGTCCCTCAACTTTATGAGTCTAGCCGGCCTGGCCATTGCCATCGGTCGGGTGGTGGACGACAGTATTGTGGTGTTGGAGAACATGTACCGGCACATGCAGCTGGGCGAAGACCGGTTCCAATCGGCCATTGCCGGTACCCGGGAGGTTGGGGCGGCCATCGTATCTTCCACCCTGACCACGGTGGTGGTGTTCATCCCCCTGGCGTTCATTCCGGGCCTGGTGGGCGAATTCTTCACCCCCTTCGCCATGTCGGTCAGCTTCGCTCTGCTGGCTTCAACCCTGGTGGCGTTAACCGCGGTACCGGTGCTGGGCGTGTTCCTGATGCGGGAAGGCGACTTTCCGGCGGAAGACGGGGCGATTGAAGGCGGCCATGACACATTTTTACAGCGCATATATACGCCAATCTTAATCTGGACCCTGCGCCATAAATTGGCGACCCTGGCCACTGCCGTAGGCGTAACCGCGGCCAGCCTGTTGTTGGTGTTGGTGATACCGGTGACCTTCTTCCCGGCGGGCACACCTCAATTCTTGACCATTGATATTGAACTGCCCCTCGGTTCCTCAGTAGGCCAGACCTTCGCTGAGGTGGCCAAGGTTGAATCGGTGCTGGAGCGGTTCCGCCAGGCAGGTCAAGTTGAAGTTTACCAGGGAACCCTGGGCAGCGCCTCCGATGAGTTTGGCCCGGGAGGGGTTGGCGGGGGCCTTCATATCGCGGGATATTTCAGCAAGTTGTCCCCGGAGGTACCGCCGGATATTGCGGACCGGATACGCGCTCAGATGCCGGTTAGCCAAGATGTAACCATCTCAGTAGCGGAAATTGCCAATGGGCCCCCCGGCGGTGCCCTGGAAATCACGATTTATGGCAGCAATTTTACCGGCATTGCCGCGGTCGCCAAGGAATTGGAGAAGAAGCTGGCAGCCATCGACGGAGTGATCAACCTCAGCAGCGACCTATCCGACGCCAGGAATGAAGTTACGATTAACCTTGACCCTAATGCCGCCGCGGAATTTGGTCTGACCACCTTTGCAGCGGGACGCCAGATTAACCAGTTTGTGGTCGGCGCCAAGGTTGGCGAGGTTGACCTGGAGGACTTGACCCTGGACATTGTGGTGCGGGGCCAGCCCGAAGATGTTAACGACCTGGATCAATTGAAGAACCTGGATATTGAAGGGCCGTTGGGAATTGTCAAACTGGGTTCAATTAGCCAGATTGGCATCGAGCAGGGCCCGGTCAGTATCAGCCGGTTCGACCTGGAGCGGTCGGCTACCTTGACCGGTGAGATTACCGCCGACGATACCGGCGCTGTTGGAGTCCTGGTCAACGACGCCATCGCCTCGATTGACCTGCCCCCGGGAGTGAACATCAAGACCGGCGGGATCTTTGAACAGATCAATGAGGGATTCCAGAATATATTCACCGCAATGCTGGTGGGCGTAATTCTGGTCTATCTGGTGATGGTTGCCAGCCTGGGTTCGCTGCGGGACCCCTTCATCGTGGTCCTGAGCCTGCCGCTGGCCATTGTGGGAGCGCTGAGCGCCCTGGCGATTACCGACCGTTCCCTGAGCCTCTCGGCGATGATGGGCTTGCTGCTGCTGATTGGAGTGGTGGTGACCAACGCCATAGTCCTGATTACTTTCGTGGAGCAACTCCGGCAGGGCGGTATGGGGGTCTATGACGCCTTGATTGAGGGTGGCCGTACCCGCTTGCGTCCCATTTTGATGACTGCCTTGACTACCACCTTTGCGCTGCTTCCCCTGGCGGTGTCTTCCGGGGGAGAGGGCGACATCATTGGCGCTGAGCTGGCTACCGTGGTGATCGGTGGTCTGGTCAGTTCCACTTTTCTGACCCTGATCGCGGTGCCGGTGATTTATACCGCTTTTCACGTAAACCTGCCGGGAGTGTTCAACAGCGCAGGATCGATGGTTGGCCGGGTCTTTTCGGCCAGGCCGGCATTGGACGATCGGTTGGAAAACGCCGACTAGCCGGGTGGGCTGGTGATGTAACGAGAAAACGATATCTGGCCTGAGAATTGGAGCAGTAATTATGAGAAGGTTGAAGCCCTGGCAGTTGGGCGGACTGGCTGCCGCGGTCGTGCTAATAATCGCAGCGATATTCGGAGTGTCGGCCCGGTTTGCCGGCGGTGAAGGACCGGCGGTCACCGCCGGAAATGAAGGCGTAACCGACCAGGAAGCCCCTGCCAGCCGGGACATCCGGGTCAACGGCAGTCTGGTTTTCACCAATCGGGTGGAGTTGACCTTTGATACCGCTGGGGAAGTGGGCGAAGTGCTGGTACAGGAAGGGGAGCGGGTGTCGGCAGGCCAGGTCTTGGCCCGGCTCAATGATCTTGCGGTGACCGCTCTGGAACAGAAACTGGCCGAAGCCCGGTTTAACCTGGACGCGGCGCAGGATGCCCTGGAGGCCGCCCGGGAAGATTTTATCAACACGCCTCTGGAGCGGGCTGAGTTTGAGGCGAAGATTGCCGACGCCCGGAAAGAGGCGGATGACGCCAGAGAGGCTTTTGAGGACTACCAGCGGGACTACCAGCAGACCCTCGCCGCCAGAATGACCGCCAGGGTGCAGGCCGAGATGACCCTGGTCGACGCCCAGAAGGAGCTGAGTTACTATGACCGGGACCAGGTCGGCGATCTGTCCGGTGCCGCTGAGCAAGTGTCCACCGGAGAATCAGCTTTAGATACGGCCAGGGAAAAGCTGGCTAATTTTGAGTCTGATTTTGAGGAATCGGTAGCCAATGCCCGGCTGGTCCGGGCCACGGCAGTAGGGGTCGTTGATACGGCGGAAGCCAACTTGAACGACTTTTTGCGGAGTCCCACCAGAGATATTGAAAATGACCGGACCATCGATCTGGAGATTTTGCAGAGATTGCGGGATGCATTTGTCGAGGCCACCACCAACTTGAAGCAGGCTGAGGACGCCCTGGCTGATCTGGAGAACAACCGGGACCTGGAGTGGCAAGAACGTCAGGCCGCGGCGGCTCAGGCGGAGGCGGACCTGGCGGTGGCCCGGGACCATTTGCGCCGCGTTGGGGACTCGGTGGACCAGACCCTGATCCTGCAAGAGCGTCTGGCCGAGGTGGAAAGGGCCAGAGCCAATTTGGCCCAGGCGGTGATCGACCTGGAGGAAGAGAAGGTGGGCTCCGACCAGGCCGAGCTGGCGATCCGGGAGAAGGCCCTGGCGGTGGCCCAGGAAAAGCTGGCCGACCTGACCGACGGCCCGGACCTGTTGGATGTTGGGGTGAAAGGCGCGGCAATGGCGGCGGCCCAGGCGGTGGTAGACGACGCCCGGGAAAAATTGGAAGGGTCGGTGGTACGAGCACCCTTCGCTGGGATAATATCGCTGGTCAACGTCGCAGTGGAAGACCAGGTGAATGATAAGTCCCGGGTAATTGAGATAGTCGATACTACCAACCTGGAAGTAGACGGTCTGTTAGATGCCATCGATCTACCCTTCGTTTCAGCAGGCGATGTTTCGAGAATTGGCATCGCCTCAATGCCGGGTCAGCAATTTGAAGGCACGGTGCTGCGGGTGGCTGAAGAACCTCGCACCGAACGGGGCTTGGTCAGTTATCCGGTGAGGATCAAGGTGGACCTGCCAGCGGGGGTTGAAGTTCCGGTCAAGTTGAGCGCGGTTACCAGTACCATTACCTACCAGGGCGGCGGCGGCGGGTAAACCTGGAGGTGGGTATGCCAGCGCATCTTCAGGATTGGTGGCCGGGAGTCGGCCCGGTCGAGTCCTTAAGGGGACGTCTTGTAGCGGTATCCGTAGCCGCGAACGGTTACGATGAACGAAGAATCTTCATTTTCACCACCGTCGGACTCGGCCTTGAGCTTCTTGCGCAGATTGCTGATGTGCCACTTTACCAGGTCGAAGGTCTCGTACTCCCGTCCCCACACGTTGGTGAGCAGGTATTCCAGAGATAGAGCCTCGCCGGGCCGTTGCACGAAGAGAGTTATCAGGGCGTACTCAATTGGGGTCAGTTCCTTGATCTCCCCGTCGACAAAGACCTCCCGCCGGGTAAAATCGACGGTGAGGTGCGGGTCGGTATATAGCGAAGTTGATGCGGCAGCCTGGGGCCATTGGACGCGGCGCAGAAAGGCTTCGACCCTGGCCAGGAGTTCCCGGCCACTCACCGGTTTGACCAGGTAGTCATCGGCGCCGGCGTTAAATGCGTTGACCTTTTCCCCGATCTGCTCCAGGCCGGTCAGCACTATAATCGGGATGTGGGAGATTTCTCGGATGCGGCGGCACAACTCAAAGCCGTCCATGTGGGGCATCAGCAGGTCAATTATTGCCACGTCGGGGCGCGTGGTGAAGAATTCCCGGAGGGCGGTCAAGCCGTCAAAGGCGCAGAGCGTCTGGTAACCTGAGTCTCCGAAAAGGTGCTCCAGAAAACTCACCATGGGGGGGTCATCATCGACTAACAGTATTTTCGTCATAAATGCACATTTAAACTAGAGATGCAGTGCGTCGATGTGGACCAGAATAATGTGAACATTAGTGAAATCATACCACTGGTACCGCACTTATTACAACCCAAAGAAACACAAGTGATCGCTAGAGTTTGACTGTCAGCTACTATGTCGGTCCAGGGGTTGGTGTGAGTTCTGTGGGGTTAGCTGAGGTTAGCCCGGGGAGATAGGACCGGTGTGGTTCCCTCAAGACCTGCCGCGCGAATCGAGTCCGAACCCGGCGGTGGGCTGCAATGAATCATACCCCGAACCCTGATACCCCGAACCCGCCTCATGGCCGGGCTCGGCGGGGGAAATCAGGTCGTCGGCTTCGACTGTACGCATTGGCAGGTAAATGGTAAACGAGGTGCCTACCCCTGGCCGGCTGTCGAACTTGACTTCCCCGCCAAAATTTTCGACGATGCGGTGGGTTATGTACAGGCCCAGTCCGGTGCCCTTGCCCACCACTTTGGTAGTGAAGAAAGCGTCGAAAATTTTGTCCCGGTTTGCCTCGGATATGCCGCTGCCGGTGTCGTGACAGGAGACCCACACCCGTACTCCGGAAACCCCGGTGAGTAGAGTTAAAGTACCGGTGGTTCCCATGGCGTCGCCAGCGTTAATAATCAGGTTCAGCAACGCCTGTTGCAACTGATTGGCTACCGCCCGGGTGGGGGGCAAGTCCGGATAATACCTTCGCACCACGTTGATTCCGCCTGAGCGCAGCTTATGTTCCATCAGGTGCAAGGTATCGTCGACAACGTCGTTCAGGCACACTGGGACGGCAACATCATCATTTCGAGAGAAGACCAACAGGCCCTGGACCACCTTGGCGATGCGTTCGGACATTTCGGAAATTACCCTAACGTATTCCGTTGCTTCCTCAGACCTGAGGTGCAGCTCGGGACTGGCAAGCAGCAGTTCGGCCATCCCGGAAATGGCGAAGAGGGGGTTATTGATTTCGTGGGCGATTCCCGCCGCTAACGTTCCCACCGAGGCCAGTTTCCCCGATTGAACCAACTGGGCCTGGGTCTCCTTCAACTCGGCTAGTTGGATGCGCAGCTCTGCATAAAGGCGGGCGTTGGCCATGGTCGCCGCAACATGCAGGGCCGCCGCCTCCAATAAGTCCAGTTCTTCCAAAGTGTAACCTCGGCCCGAAGTTTTGGACCCCAACAGCAGCAGTCCGGTCAACTCGCCTCTATGACGCAGCGGAAGGAACACTTTGATGTCCAGGTCTTGGACCTGCGCCCGTGCCATGCCTGGCGCGTATTGCCATTCGGGCCAGGCGAAAATCTCTTCGGCCAGGAAGGCCCGGCCTTCTCTGGCCAGTCGCAGTAACCAGGGACTCTTACTGTTCAGGGAATCTGAAATCTGGGCGTCGGTGCCCACACTGATCGAACTCCAGGATGGCTCATCTACCAGACTGGGCAGGAGCAGCACCTCCACTTCGGTGTCCATCGCTCGCTTCACCAGTTGCAGGATCGAGTCTGTTAGAGTATTCCAACTGGGCATGTTCCCGGTCTCGGTGGTGAACTGCAGCAGTTCCTGCAGCGGTCCCCAGCGTCTTCTCAGGAAAGCGCGGTCAATACCGTCCTGGGCCTTGCCCAGTAAAGGAGAGAATAGCAGGTATCCCACCACCATTATTCCGACACCGATGCTGAAGGCTGTAGCGAAGTAATTGCCGCTGAAGGTCCGTTCGATCGCCAGAGAAGCCAGCACGAACAAGCCGGCAATTAGAATGATGACCAGCAAGAACCCCATGCTCCGTCCCAGTGCTATATGGATATCCATCAGTCGGTGCCGGGTGATGGTGACGCAGGTCAGGCCGGCAAACAGAATATTGCCCACGATGCCCAGAGGATAGATGGCTGGTCCCACCAGGGGTAGCCAGTCGACGGTGGCCCCCAGCAAAGAGAAGCAGGTGCCAGTGATCAGGTAGCCCGCCCGATTCCTTTGGACTTGAGAAGTAGGCCCCCGGTAGACCGATATTAAATTCCGCAACGCCAGGGTGATAGCTGAATAAACCAGCACCAGAAAAATGGGGAGCAATTCTCCGGGCATCGGGGCGTATCCGTGGTACTTGATTTGCATTCTATCGCTGATCAGCCCGGCCAGGGCCAACACCGCGACGGTGGGGACCATCCCGTAGATCGCGGCGTATCCAATTCGAGAAATACGCCGCCCCGAGAAAAGGTAGGTGAAATGCAGAAAAAGGACGACGATCAAGGAGAAGTTGATGAACACCAGCTGGTTCCAGAACAAGGCCTGTTCTATAGTAGTTGAGAAGCGCACCATAAAGATGGTCGCGCCCCACAGGGCCATGCCAACCAGAAACAGCGCGAAAACTCGGTGGGTCTGTTGCCGTATATGGCCCCACAGCACGATTGGGACCAGCATCGCGTTAACCAGGAAAGCGAGCAGGGGCAGGAACAGAAATATGGTCATTACATTGGCGGTCGCATTTTCATTATACCGCCCTAAATTATAACAAATAAGTCATACATATTCATAATTAACTTATTCATTTATTCATGGCCCTCTGAATTGTTGAAGGGTCTACCGGCCAACTTCATCCAGTGGGTGACGCTGGCTGCGGAGTATTTGACCGCCAATACCCCGGTCAACGCGCCGACCCCGTCGATCAGAACATCCCGGGTCGAGGGTCCTCGCCCGGGCACCATAGACTGGTGAAACTCGTCAGATACTCCATAGAGGACTGCCAGGACCACTGCGGCCATTGCCCACCGGAAGGAGCCACCGGTTGATGCCCGCCAACTCCAGAAGCTGATATGCAGCAAGGCGGCTAAAATCCCGTACATTACCAGGTGTCCGAGGACGCTTCTAAACTGTCCCAACCCGGCCAGCGCCTGCAGCGACTGATCGACTTCTTCCGGTAATAGCGACGACGCCCAGAAGATGAACGCCATCCACGCCAGACTGGATGCACTGAAGATTAGACGCAACGCCCAGCAAATCTTGCTCACCCGGTTAGTTTGCCGGTTCTGGTCAGGATTTGCCAGTTGATGGGCGGCGAATTCGGGCCAGGCGCCGTTGCCCGATCTAGGACATATTGCCCCCGTAGACCTGGTCCGGCACCACGATCACCACTGATCGCCGCTGTTCCAGCATGGCTTGATGGTATTCTTCCCAGTTGGGATGATCCTGGCCCGCGGCGGTCCGGTAGACCTCCCGCAATGCTTGTTTGAAGGCCGCCGGCTCGGTGTTGTCCACGGAGAGGATTTCCGCCAGGCCTTGGAAAACGGTGTAACGCCGCCAGTCGATCTGGGACACCATCAGAGAGCAACGGGGATCGCGGCGGAGGTTACGGAGCTTGGCCCGGTCTTCAGTGGTAGTGAAGGCAACGCCGTCCCGGTAAGGCCCGCAGGTGACGATACTCATCTGAGCGGCACCATTCCGCCGGAAGGTGGTTAACACCCCCCGCCGGTTCCCGGCCACGAAGGCCCTGATCTGGTCGTTGATCACCGTTGGTCTCCTCTTGACCGGGATTTCCCGGATTAAGCCGTTTTTCTCACAGACGGCTCCCCCTGGATACCGCCAACTATAATCCCGCATTCCCGGGCGTCAAACGCGGCCTTCCGCCCGGGAAATCTCCGCCTTCATGGGGCAACCACCGTCGCGCCAGGCCGGAATCCTGCCACCGCGGACAATCCCTGAAAATTGGCCAGAGCAAATCCCCCGGAAGCCCCTCTGGGGGCTGGTTTTGCTGGGTTCGTTAGCAAAAATGTTAGCAAAATTCACGCTCATTTCGTGCTCAGTCTGGGTCCAAAATGCCCCCAGGGGCGCTACTGCGGGGATGCCAGAATCTGCCTATTAGGCTTCGATGCCCAAGAGGGAGCAAGTGTATCACCTGACACGATTTCCTAATTCTGGAGGGAGAGTGTGCCAGGGCCTTTCCCTACTCCCGTTCCTGCTGACGCTGATTAAGCTGGGCATTTCTCTCGCCGTGCGCTCCCAGGATTCACCATACCTGAGAATAGCTTCCACCATTTCCTGCCAGTCTTTGGCCCGTTGCTGTTTCCACCTGAGTAATACTACTGTCAGTCCGTGAATCCCATACTCATGTAGATAGGCTTGGGAAGGAATCCCGGTGTCTCCGGTAAGCAAAATGCCCCCACTCTGTAGCAGGGCTTCCATCAATGCTCTGTCTGGTCTAATCGGTAGGCCGACCTCAGAATACCGGACGATGTCATACTTAACAGCTTGGAGAGCCTGTATTACAGGGTCCTGAATATCTGCATCGGCTACAAGAGTCACGTCTTCGCAAGAAACTCCTCATAAGCTTCAGCATTCGATACTTGTTGGTCTGTGAGAGCAGGGTATGCCTCCTTTGGATTTTCGCCAGACTCCAAGACGGACGTGACGGCCCTGGTAGTTATTCTTGTTCCCTTAATTACTGGGGCACCACCTAGAACCTCCGGGTCTATTTCTATGCAGGGGAAGCGGTCAGTGGGCAATAGCTCTTCTTTCAACTCATTGATCAAATTGGGGAAGAACACAATCGCCATTTTCTGTGGCCCCCGGGCGGCGGCGACCGGGTTCCATTCAGGCTTGTCGGGGAAGAAGACCGCCACTACGCCATCAGTAACCAGGATCGTAGACCTCATCCAGGCGTCCCGGTCGCCGTCGGACATCATCTCGATGGTCTCAAGTGCAGCTTTTATCTCCTTCGTCCGAATCCCTTTTTCCCTGAGACGCACAATGAGACGGACCAGGAGAAGGTCCTTGTAGCTGTAAATATTCTCTGTCCTGGCGTCAAAGGCAACTGGGGTCGGATGAAGCAGGTTAGCTTTGGCCCATGCTTGAAAGTTTTGGTATTTGATCCTTGCCACTCGTGCAGCCACGCCAGGCGAGTAGACCCCTACTCCAAACCCTACTGTAGACGTCATGCTGTTCCTCCAAGACCACGCAGAGTCTT